>CAJPQU010000122.1 GCA_905372875.1 uncultured Schwartzia sp.
TGTCCGCGCCGGTAAGATTGAGTCCCGTTCCCCCGGCTTTCAGAGAAATCAAAAAGGCGGGCGTATCCCCGGCGTTGAAGGCGTTGACAAGGTGAAGCCGTTCCTCGGCCGGTGTTTGCCCGTCGAGATAGGAATAGGAGAGATGTTTCTCATCCAGGCGGGCGGCGATGCGGCGCAGCATGACGGTGAACTGCGAAAAGATGAGGAGCCGGTGCCCCGACGCGGCGGCTTCTTCCACCAGATCCAGAAGGAGATCAAGTTTTCCCGAACCGCCGTCATATCCTTCCAAAAAGAGGGCCGGATCGCAAGCGATCTGCCGCAGGCGCGTCAGAATAGCTAAAATTTTGATTCGTCCGATATCCACCCCGTGTTCCGCCAAGATGGCGGCAAATTCCTTCTGACTGCGCAGGAACCATGCCTTATACAGCTTCTCCTGCTTTGGCGTCATCTCAGTCACCAGCTTGCTCTCCACCTTATCGGGCAGCTCTGTCAGCACATCCTTTTTCAGCCGCCGCAGGATAAAAGGAGCGATATGACGGCGCAATTCAGCCGCCGCGCGCCGGTTTTCGTCCCGCACGATGGGAATCTCGTAGCGGGTGCGGAACTGTGGGTAAGAGAGCAGATACCCCGGCATGAGGAAATCAAAGATGGACCAAAGCTCTGTCAGGGTATTTTCGATGGGCGTACCGGTGAGGGCAAAATACCCGCCCGTCTTGAGGCGCTTCACCGCTTTGGCGTTTTGGGTGGCAGGATTTTTGATGTGCTGGGCCTCGTCCAAAAAGACGTAGCGGAAGGTTTTTGTCCCATAGTCGGCAATGTCCCGCTTTAAGAGATGATACGTGGTCACCACCACATCCGAATCATCCGCCGCCGCGAGCTTTTCCCGCCGCTCAGCCTTCGTTCCGGCGATGGCTGAAGCCCGAAGTTCCGGCGCAAACCGGGCGATCTCCTCGATCCAATTATACATGAGAGAGGTGGGCGTCACCACCAGCGTAGGGCGCGCTCCCTCGGCTCGCTTGGCCAGCAGGAAAGCAATGACCTCAATGGTCTTTCCCAGCCCCATATCGTCAGCCAATATCCCTCCCAAATGATACTCGGAAAGCGCCATAAGCCAGTTGAACCCCTGTGCCTGATAGTCCCGCAGGACGCTGGTCATCGTCTCAGGCACAGGCCAGGCGTCTTGTTTTGGCCGGGTGATCGCCGTCACCAGCCGCGAAAACGCCTCGCTGCGCTCTAAGTGCAGATTGGGTTCTTCCCGGGCCGCCGTGTCTAAATAAAGGGCCGTGGAAAGGGGCGCCACCGCCTTATCCCCGCATCTTTCCAAGGCAGCCGAGTCCATGAGCTCCGCCAGCAGGTCCAGCTGCTGCTCCCCCAGCGTTACAAAGCTGCCGTCTTTCAGGCGGTGATAGCGCCGCTTCAACCGATAAGAATTGAGAACGGCAGCCACCTCCGCGAAATCCATCCCTTCCGCCGAAAAACGCACTTCCAAGAGAGCATCGGGGCTGACGCTGACGCCCACTTTTACCGGCGGCATGTTCCGCACCGGACGGCGGCGAAAGATCTCAGCGTAAAAAACCGTTGCCCTCTCGCTCAAGGCCGGCAACCCCTCCGCCAGAAAATCGTAGCTCGCCTCTTCTTCCGGCTGCACCAAACGGCCATCCTCCACGGTGAACCCGTAAGCGAAAAAGATTCCCTTGACCCGCTCTTCCGCCGCCGTATCGCGCAAAAGCCTTTTCCCATTATGTTCCCCGGGCGGCATTTCCCGGAGCGGATCATACTGCGCCGCGCCATAACGAAAAAGCAGCCGCGCCTCAATCCCTTCCCGGTAGTAATCGAGATAAATCTCTGCCGCCAGAGGCAGCGCCTCATAGCGTGCCGAGAACGAAGGGGCGATCTCCACTTCGGCCACGTTTTTCACCACGGGCAGCACCGACGAAAAGAACGCTTCCACCTGATTCTTCCCCAACGTCAAGGCATCGGCTCCGTCAAAGCCCTCGGCCAGCCGCGCCAAATCATCGGCTTTTTCTGGCGGCACCCGGTAGATGACGGAGTCAAGGAGCGCCAAACGCCCCGCGGGATCAAGCAGCAGCAGCGGCGCTCCTTCCGTCAATGTCACCGTCCCCCCCTCACCCGCGTCTTCCAATCGCAGGCGGAGGGGCGGCAGGCCCTCTTCCACGCACACTTCCCGCGTTTCTTCTTCCCATGCCAGGGGAAAAACCTCGCCCGCCATGAGAGTGAGGAACGCGTCCAGGCGCGACGGGGTGAGATAAAACTGTTTTTTGGAAAAGCACCGCCCGGCATTGCTTACATCCCAGTACAAAAGACTCTGCTCATCCTGCCACGCCGTTTTTAAGAGCGCCCACAGCTTTTCCGAAAACCCCGGTGCAAAATGCAGCGCTTCGCGCGTCAGCGTAAATTGCTTGCCGAAGTGAACTTCTCGTCCGTTATCGAGGCTCGCCATCATTTCCGAAATATTCTGCACGACGTAGAGGCGTTCCCGCCCGATGCGAAATTCCAGCCAAGCGCGCAGGCGTCCGTAGATCGTTCCCATCCCCAAGGTAGGAAGCAGGCGAATCGGAGGCTCTCCCTCCCGGAGCGCCGCTTTTTCTGCAGCGAACAACTCTAAAAACCGCGTCCCCGCCGCTGTCTTACCCGTCTTTCGTTCCGTCTGCCGCAGACGCTTTTGCTGAAGTGCCTGCACCGCTTTCAAAAGCGCCGCGACATGCTTGCAGGCGTTCCGATACACTTGGGAAGCGGGGCAGGTACAGGTATATTCCCATACCCGGTCATCGGTGCCCACTTCCGCCGTAACCTCGTAAACGGCGGAGCCCGAAACCGGCGCCCGATACACCGCAGTTTTTCCCCGGGGTTCCTCCGTGACTCGGCCCACCGCCCCCTGCTCATAATAGCGGCAGCCCTTCTCATAGGCCCGCTCTCCGGCCAGAGAACGAATGTCGATATTTTTCAGCAAGGCTGCCGCCCCCTTTTTGTTCCATACACCCAAGGCCATGCCGCGGCCAACCCATTGTCCCCGCAGCATCAGGCCCTCGTTCTTTACAACGTACGCCGCTCATTTTCCCCGTCCCGCCGCGGCCCCGTTGCCTCACCATTGGAAAAGAGCCACGCGCCCCGACGCCCAGCGTCGGTCGATGGCTCCTCGCATCTTATTTTGTCCGGTTGCGTCCGTTCTCTGCCGCGCGTTCCTGCGCAAAATCGGCCTCGGCCATCTCTGCCCGTCCTGCTGTCCAACGATCCCAAAGATAAACCGCAAAGAGGCCGCACCTCAAAATCGCCGGTTCCTTCGAGCAAGCTTCTCTATTATGGCCTTACACGTTGAAACGGAAATAGGTCACGTCCCCGTCCTGCATGATGTACTCCTTGCCTTCGAGGCGCACCTGCCCTTTCTCCCGGGCCGCCGCCGTGCTGCCCGCCGCCACCAAATCATCGTAGGTCACGATTTCCGCCCGGATGAAGCCCCGTTCGATATCCGAATGAATCTTTCCCGCGGCTTTCGGCGCCGTCGTCTCCCGGGGGATGGTCCAAGCCCGGCACTCATCCGGCCCCGCCGTGAGAAAGGTCATGAGGTTTAAGAGAGAAAAGGCTTTTTTAATGAGGCGATCCAGCCCCGACTCCGCAAGGCCGATGGCCGCGAGGAATTCCTTCGCCTCTTCGCCGCTGAGCTCAGCGATCTCGGCCTCTACCTTGGCTGAAATCGCCACCACTTCCGCTCCCTCCGCGGCCGCGTATTCCTTGACCCGCTGTACAAACGGATTCTCCTTCTCCGCCGTCGCCGCCTCATCCTCCGCCACATTGGCCACATAGAGCGTCGGCTTCATGGTGAGCAGCGTCATCTCCCGAAGCAGCGCCGCTTCCGCCTCGGAGAAATCAAGCTGCCGCGCCGGACGCCCTTCGGACAGCGACGAAGCGACGCGCTCCAATAGCGCCGCCTCCGCCTTCGCTTCCTTGCTGCCGCTCTTCATGGCGCGCAGGAGCTTCTCCCGACGCTTTTCTACCGTTTCCAAATCGGCGAGGCACAGCTCCGTGGTAATGATCCCGATGTCCCGAATGGGGTCCACCGCCCCCTCCACATGAGTAATGTCCGCGTCCTCAAAGCAGCGCACCACATGGGCGATGGCGTCCACCTGCCGGATATGCTCCAAGAATTTATTCCCCAGCCCCTCGCCCTTCGACGCCCCCTTCACGAGGCCCGCGATGTCTACAAAACGCACCGCCGCCGGAGTGGTCTTCTTCGACTGATACATCTCATGGAGCACGGCAAGACGCGCGTCCGGCACGTCCACCACCCCCACGTTCGGCTCAATGGTGCAGAAAGGATAATTCTCCGCCTGGGCCCCCGCCCGGGTGATAGCGTTAAACAACGTACTCTTTCCCACATTGGGCAGCCCCACGATGCCCACTTCCAAATTGCTCAAGGCTCATTCCACCTTTTACGTTCATATATTGTTATTGTAGTGTATCGTTCTCCCTTTGACAAGGCGCGGGGGAAACCTCGTGGATCGTCCCCTGCCCGGCATCTAACCGATCGCCGGAGCGGCGCAGGCGCTTCCTGTTTGTTTCTGCCGCCTGCAACACCCCGCGGCCATCGAAAACCGGGACGAATTTTTCCGAAGCGGTCTTGCCCTCCTGCACATAGCAGCGGGTGATCCCTAAGCGGAGAGCGTGTTCCACCACGGACTGGTATTCAAAGGTGGTGAGAGGGCGGTTGATTTCCGGGAACGCCGCCGCTCGATAAAGAGGCGTGTACTGATTCATGAGCGACAGCAGTACATCATCGCCAAATTCCTCCCACAGCCAATCGAGGATCGCCATGCTCTCATGACGCCGCCCCGGCAGCACTAAATGGCGCACCAACACCCCCGAGCGCAGGATGCCGTCCTCCCCCATCACCGGCGCTCCCTTCGCCCGCACCATCGCCCGGATGGCCTCTTGCGCCCAGTGAAAGTACCCGGGGGCGGCGGCGTAGCGGATCGCGGATTCCTCCGATAGATATTTCAGGTCAGGCAGAAAGACGTCCACCGCATCGGCCAGCCGCTCCACCAAATCCGCCTTTTCGTAGCCGCTGCTGTTCCAAACCACCGGCAGGCGAAGCCCCCGCTCCCGGGCGTCCCGCAAGGCCGCCAATATCTGCGGCGCGTAATGGGTGGGCGTCACCAAGTCCAGCGTCGCCGCCCCCCGCGCCTGCTGCTCCAAAAAAATATCCGCCAGCCGCGCCTCGCTCACCGCGACGCCGCGGCCCTCGCTGCTGATTACGGAATTTTGGCAAAATACGCAGCGCAGGCTGCAATGGGAAAAGAACACCGTTCCCGCGCCCTTTGCCCCCGTCAGGCACGGCTCCTCCCAAGGGTGGATCTGTGCCAGTGCCACCTCAGCCGCCGCCCCGGCGCCGCAGTAGCCACGCTCCCCCGCCAAGCGGTCTGCGCCGCAGTCCCGAGGACAGAGCCGGCAGGCGGAAAGGGACAGAATCTCATCCTCAGCCATAGAGATCCGGCCGCCGATCAGCGAAAACATTGATCTCCCGGCGAATCTTTTCCCGCACCGTCAGATCGCAGTCCGCCGTCAAAATGGTCTCCCCGGCCGCCGCCTCCGCCAATCGCTCGCCCCACGGATCGAGGATGACCGACCGCCCCGCCAGAGGCAAGCCATTGGCAAAAGCCCCGCTGCCGTTGGCCGCCGCCAAAAAAATCTGATTCTCGATGGCCCGGGCTTGGGTCAGGACGCGCCAGTGCATTTCCCGCACCGTCGGCCACTGCGCCGGAAGAAAGAGGACGCTGATATCCTCCCGGGCCAGACGCCGCACCAATTCGGGAAAGCGCAGATCGTAGCAGATGATCACGGCGCACCGCACCCCGTCCAGCGTAAATACCGTCACCTGCTCTCCCGGGGCAAACACCTGCCCCTCGCCCCCCGCCGAAAAGAGATGGGTCTTATCGTAGGAGGCGGTGAGATGGCCCTCTCGGTCGTAGACGAAGCAGCGGTTCGCCACAC
>CAJPQU010000123.1 GCA_905372875.1 uncultured Schwartzia sp.
GGGGTTGTTTGATATGGCGGGGGCGAAGGAGCGGGCTGCCGCCGTCCGGTTGCTGGTTTTGGACGCGGACGGCACGCTGACGGACGGCGGGATATACACCGGCGGAGACGGGGAGCTTTTCAAGCGCTTTGACATCAAAGACGGGCTGGGTATCGCCCTTTGGCATAAGGTGGGCGGGAAAACGGCCGTCATCACCGGCCGCACTTCCGACAGTTTAGCGGCCCGGGTGAAGGAGCTGGGGATCGCGGATCTTTGGCAGGGCTGCTTGGATAAGCGGGCAGCTTGGGAAGTGCTGAAGGCGCGGTACGGTATGACGGAGGCAGAGATTGCCTATATGGGGGATGATCTCATCGATCTTCCGCTCATCACGCGGGCCGGGTTGGCGGCGGCTCCGGCAGATGCCGTGGACGAGGTGAAAAAGCGGGCACACTTCGTGACCAAAAAGGCGGGCGGACACGGTGCGGTGCGGGAGATCATAGAATTCATTCTCAAGGCGCAGGGACGATGGGATGATTTGGTTAAGACCTTTCTCCCCTGAGCGCGCGCTTTCGTTAGGAGAGTTTTCCCGGAGGGAACCAGTATGCTGTATTGGCTATTGATGCTTTTGAGCCGGATCATCTGCTGTCTGCCTCATTCGGCCCTATTGACATTGGGGCGGGGAGCCGGTATCCTGTATTACAGATTCATAAAAAAACAGCGGCAGCGGGCCATTGGACAGATGATGGCGGGGCTGGCGATTTCGGAAGAGGAAGCAAAGAAGTTGGTGAAAGCTTCCTTCATCAATATGGCGACGAATGTTTTCGAGATCTTCTACATGCCGCGGCTCAATGAGAATAATTTTCGCGACTACATTGACATTGAGCATTTGGAACGTCTGACGGATGCGCTGGCGGAAGGGCACGGCGTGGTGGTGCTGACGGGGCATATCGGGACGTGGGAGTGGCTGTCGGCGGCCTTCACGCTTTCCGGTCTGCCGGTGACGGCCATTGCCAAGCCGCAGCCCAACGAGCAGTATACGCGGGTTTTAAACGATCTGCGGGCTACGATCCATGTGGAGATATTTTCCCGAGGCACCAGTGAGCTTTTGGCGGCGGCCCGTGCTCTGAAACAGGGGAAGATCTTAGGCTTTTTGGCGGATCAGGACGCGGGCCCAGGCGGGGCTTTTATTGATTTTCTGGGCCGCCCGGCGTCAACGCCCATGGGGCCGGCGGTTTTCTCCCGGAAATTCAATGCACCGGTCATCCCCGCCTTCATCCTGCGGCAAGAAGACGGCCGTCACCGGGTGATCGTCGGAGAAGCGCTGCGGTATGAGGATCACGGGGATACGGATCGGGATCTCTACGACTTCACCGTGCGCATGACGCGGATATTGGAGCGGGTGGTGCGGGAAAATCCTACGCAGTGGCTTTGGTTTCAAAAGCGGTGGAACACGCCGCCGGAAGAGCGGCACGTGAAGCATCACACTGTGACCGCGGAGGGGGGCAGAAGCGCCCATGAATAAGAAAACCACGCTGCTGATTGCGGCAGCGCTCATCATTTTGGCGGTGGGGCTCGCTTGGACGGTTTTGACGATTCCGTCAGAACCGGCGGAGCCCCCGGAAGAGCCGAGAGCCATGGAGTATCAGTCGAATTTCCTGAGTGAGGAGAAAAACGGCCGGGTGATCTGGGATCTGCGGTCAGAGTCCACCACTGTGGACATGGCCACCCAGGCTACGGTATTCAAGAATCCGATCGCTCACTATTATCGAGAGGATGGAACGGTGCTGACCCTTACCGCGCCGGACGGGACCTATGCCAGCGACACGAAGAACGTAAAGCTCTTCGGCGGTGTCAAGGCGACGGTGACGGATGGCAGCGCGCTGACCAGCGATGCTCTGGAGTGGGTCGCCGGAGAAGACCGCCTCGTCGCCACGGGGAAAGCCGTACTTTCACGGCCGGGAATCGAAGCGCGGGGAGATAAGATCGAGGCGCAGGAGGCCTTTACGGTCTTTCGCGCCGAGGGGAACGCCTATATAAAAAAGGAGAATTGACGATATGAAGATGGGGACAGGAATGAAGACGGGAGCGGCTTTTTTGGCGGCGGCCTGCCTTTTTTGCCCCGCGGCGGCTACGGCAGCGGGCGGTGAGGCTTCGGAGCTCCAGGCGGACGCGGTGGAATACAATTCCAAGACCGGGGAAATGACAGCCACGGGGCATGTAGTCTTAAAGCAGGGCGACGGTGTCGCCTACGCCGCTTTTGCTTCTTATAATACCCAGACGAAGGCGGGACGGCTCACCGGCGGCGTCACTGCTGACCGGGAAGGGGCGCACCTTACCTGCGACGTCTTACACATTCTTTCAGAGACCCAACTCTTGGCCGAAGGCAACGTCCATGGGACGAAAGAGGACAAATCTTTTGTCGGGCCGCAGGCGGAATATTTTACGGATCAGGAGTACATCCGGATGACGGCTGGCGGCACGATCACGACGAAAGACGGTTCTTTCACCGCCGATTACATGGAAGGCTGGATGCAGGAAGAACGCTGCAAAGGGGTCGGCTCGGCTCATATCGTGAGCGAAGCGCGGAATTTTGAAGGCGGCGGCGATGAGGCCGAATATTTCGGCCAGGAGAGCGGCAAGCTTCTCCTGACGGGGAACGCCTGGGCGGTGCAGGATAACAACACGCTGAAGAGCCAGCGGCTCACCGTCTATCTGAACGAAACGGGCAAGGCCCAGGTCAGTGACCAGTGAAAGCGGCTTTGCCGGCCGTTAAAGGAGATTTAGCGCATTGTTCATCGAAACGCGGGATCTGGTAAAAACCTTCAAAAATCGCAGCGTTGTCGATCATGTGTCGGTACGGGTGGAAACCGGGGAGATCGTGGGCCTCTTGGGGCCTAACGGCGCGGGAAAGACCACCACCTTCTACATGATCATCGGCCTTGAACATCCCACGGCAGGGGAGGTCTACATCGGCGACCTTGAGGTCAGTCGCCTTCCCATGCACCGGCGGGCGGCCATGGGGCTCAGCTATCTGGCGCAGGAAGCTTCCATCTTCCGGCGGCTCACTGTGGAGGAGAATCTCATGGCGATCCTGGAGACCACGGATCTTTCGGCAGCGGCGTGTCGGCAGAAAATGGACGATCTCTTAGAGGAGTTTCACATCAGCCACGTGCGCGACCGCCGGGGGACAGAGCTTTCCGGCGGCGAGCGGCGGCGGGTGGAGATTGCCCGATGCCTCGCCATCGAGCCGAAATTCATTCTCCTGGATGAACCTTTTGCCGGGGTTGATCCCATTGCCGTGGCTGACATTCAAGGGATCATCGAGTATCTGCGAACCCGGGGGATCGGCATCCTGATCACCGATCACAACGTCCGGGAGACGCTGCGCATCGTGGATCGGGCTTACATCATGAACGTGGGGGAGATCCTGATCGAAGGGGATCGGGAAACCATTGCCGACAGCGAGTTGGCAAAGAAATTTTATCTGGGTGATGCGTTCACCTTGTAGGAGCGTCCTTTGATGCACATCAGAATCTTAGACCGCTATATTTTCCGGGAAGTCTTTATGACCTTTATCTTCGGGATCTGCGCCTTTTCCGCCGTATTCATCGGCTCGGGCACGCTGTTTCGCATCGCGCAGTACATCACGGAGTACGGTGCGTCCGTAGGTTCGGTCGTCAAGATTTTCTTTTTGAGTCTGCCGAGCGTTATCATCTGGACGTTTCCCATGTCCATGCTCTTGGGATGTCTTTTGGCCTTTGGCCGCTTGTCTGCTTCCAGCGAGATCACGGCCATGAAATCCTGCGGCATCAGCTTTCACCGGATTTCCTATCCGGCGCTGATTTTAGGGTTTTGTGTCAGCCTCTTCGCCGTCTGGTTTAATGAATACATCGTCCCCTGGTCCAATTCGGCCTACACCCGGGTGCTGAATTACGAAATCAAGGGGAACACGGCGCCCCAGTCCCAGGAACACATCATCATCAAAGACATCCAAAACGGGCAGATCGTTCGGCTCATCTACGCCCGCCGCTATGATGCCACCACCGAGACCATGCAGGGCGTGACCATGCAGATGTTTGAAGACGGCAAGGTTTCCCACGTGGAGGATGCGGAGTACGCGAAGTGGGACAAGAATCAATGGGTCATGTACAAGGGCGTCATCTATGACATTCCCAAGGATTCTGATGAGGATGCCCAGCACAAGATGTATTTTGAACAGCAGATCTTGCCGGTGAAGGATAGTCCGGGAACGATCCTCCGGGATCAGAAGAAGCCGGAAGAGCTGACCATCAAAGAGCTTCGGGAACAGATCAAGATATTAAATGACCGCTACGTCAATACGAAGAAGATGGAAACGGAGCTTTATCAGCGGTTCACTATTCCTTTCGCCAGCTTCATCTTCGCTCTGGTGGGGATTCCCCTGGGGCTTCAGCCTCAGCGGGCCAGTTCGTCTCGAGGCTTCGCCGTGAGCATCATCATCATTTTCGTTTATTACGTTTTCATGACCATAGGTGGAGCCATCGCGCAGAGCGGCGCGCTTCCAGCGGCGCTGGCCGTCTGGCTGCCGAATATCGTGGGCCTTATCGCGGGGCTCTTTTTGATGCGGCAGGCGGCAAGATAACTTTCGATAAGGCGCGTAGTACTTACAGCGTTCAAATATGCAGTCTGGAAAGGAGATCGTCGGATGTATGGACTTGTCCTGATTTTAGTGCTTATTGTCACCGGCGGCGTCATTGCCTTTATCGGCGACCGGGTGGGGTCGCGGGTGGGAAAGAGAAAGCTGTCTCTCTTTGGGCTTCGCCCTCGTCATACTTCTGTCATCGTTACCATTATTACTGGCGTTCTCATTACCACCCTTACTTTTGTCATTTTGGCGGGGGCATCGGACAATGTCCGCACCGCCCTCTTCGGCATGGAGCAGCTCAATCAGCTCATGGGGGAGACAAAAGCGCGGCTTCAGGCTACGGATATGCAGCTGGCCGACGCGAAGGTCGAGCAGCAGCAGGCAGCCGCGGATCTGGCGAAATCAAAAACGGAGATTGACAAGCTCCACGATAAGCAGGCGGCTTTGGAAGAGCGGGCCAGGGAACTGGCGGCGGGCAACGCGCAACTGGAGGCGGACGCGGCGGCGCTTCAGCAGAAGAATCAAGGACTTACGATGCAGAATGCGACGCTTATGACAGACAATCAGGCCCTGGAAGAGCGTACTGACGTTTTGCGCAAGGGGCTCCAATTCGTCCGGGAGGGGAATATTGTCTTTCAGGCGGGGGAAGTCATTGCCAGCGGTATCGTCCGAGGTGGACGTACGTTTGAAGAAGTTTTAGCGGATATGGGCGGCCTCATCCAGTTGGCTAACCGCAACGCAGCCCAGCGGCTCGGCGTCGGGGATGAGCGCAGCGAGATCTGGATCTATCAGCCCGAATATGAGCAGGCCGCCCGTACCATCGCCGCGGGGGAGGACGATATGGTGGTGCGCATCGTAGCCGCGGGAAATTTGGTGCGGGGGGAGCCGGTACGGACGAACCTTCAGCTCTTTAAGAATCGTATCGTCTATCGTCAGGATGAATTTATTATCGCCCGGCCGTTTAAGATCAACGGGCACAATCCTGGCGAAGCGGAGCAGGTGGTCATGAGCTTCCTTCGGGACGTAAACGCCGCCGCTATAGCGCAAGGGATCCTGCCGGATCCCATTCGGGGATCGGTGGGGATCATGGAAGGGTCGCAGTTCTATGACATCGTACAGGCTCTCGTTCCCCTGGACGGCACGATAGTGCTGAGCGCCTACGCCCGAGCGGATACGGACGCTTTGGGGCCGCTGCGGCTGAATTTGAAGGTAGAAACAGACGCTAAGGGGCAAAACGAATAGAGCAGCGCGGGGAGAAGGGAAAGGGGAAAGACTTTGATTATCGCGGCAATCGATCCCGGCCGGGAAAAGTGCGGGCTGGCCGTGGTGGATG
>CAJPQU010000124.1 GCA_905372875.1 uncultured Schwartzia sp.
CTTTTCCTGTCGGAGCGTTGCCGTTTTGTCGGAAGGGTCTGGCTCCGCGTTTGCGGCGATCCTTGGAAAATGCTATAATTAAAATAGTACGCGCATGTTGCGCCCGCTTTTTGGCAACGCACAATTTGATTTTATTATAGCAAAGAAAATGAAAAGGAAATGAAGCAGGGAGACGTGATGTCATGGCGCTGGCTAAGGAGAACGAAATACAGGATATTGTCGCCGAGATCATGGCGGACTACGAAAATGATCGCCCTATCGACCAGCGGGACGTGTCGACCCAGATCGATGAGAAAGCAATTTTAGACGTGGTGCAAAAGTTGCTGCGCATCCTCTATCCTGGCTATTACCGCCGTAAATCTTACACGCCCCACGACGATTACCGCAATCTTTCCTTTTTCATCGAGGAGATCGTCTTCAAGCTGACCCGCCAGATCGCCGGTGTCCTCCCGGGATTGTCAGCTTACGCGCATGTGGATGAGCCGGTGGTGCAGCGAGAAGCACAGCGGCTCGTATTCGCCTTTCTGCATCGGATCCCCTATATGCGAGACGATGTCAATTCCGATTTGGAAGCCGCCTTTGACGGAGATCCAGCGGCGAAGAGTCGGGAAGAGATCGTCTTAGCTTATCCGGGGCTTTTGGCGATTACGATCTACCGTATTGCCCACGAGCTGTTTCTCCTCAAGGTGCCGCTGATTCCTCGGATCATGACGGAGTACGGTCACAGCCAGACCGGCGTTGACATTCACCCGGGGGCGACCATTGGCCGCTATTTCTTCATCGACCACGCCACTGGTGTTGTGGTGGGGGAAACGGCGATTATCGGTGCGCATGTGAAGCTTTATCAGGGCGTTACCATCGGGGCGCTCTCGACGCGCGGCGGGCAAAAGCTCCGGGGGGCCAAGCGCCATCCCACCATCGAGGATAACGTCACCATCTACTCCGGGGCGTCCATTTTGGGCGGAGAGACCGTCGTGGGGCATGATTCCGTCATCGGCGGCAATTCCTTTATCACCCGATCCATCAAGCCGGGGACGCGGGTCAGCATCAAAAATCAGGAACTTCAGATCGACGAACGGGACGGTGGCACGTTTCAGGAAAAAGAGATCGCGCCGGGGGCGTGGTTCTATACGATTTGACCATGGGGGCGTTGAGGAAATGCGTGCATTCTCTTGTGGGATTTTCCGGCGTGGCCAGTGGAGGAGGGGGAGAAACCGAAGATGAATGAAGGAGAAACTTGCGGCAAGGCGTGTGATGCCTGCGGCACGGTCTGTGAGGAACGACAGTCGTCGCCGAATTTTCAGGAGAAGCCCAATGCACTTTCCCATGTGCGCCATGTGATCGCGGTGATGAGCGGCAAAGGCGGCGTGGGGAAGTCTTTCGTGACGGCGTTAGCGGCGTCGATGATGCGCCGCGTCGGATACCATGTGGGGATATTAGACGCGGATGTGACGGGGCCGTCGATCCCGAAAATGTTTGGCGTGTCAGGGCAGATTCGTGGAACAGCCTCGGGCGCTTATCCGCTTCCGAGCGACGGCGGCATCGATATCATGTCCGTTAATCTCATGCTGAAAAATGAAGAGGAGCCGGTGGTTTGGCGTGGCCCGGTCATTTCCGGCGTGGTCAAACAGTTCTGGTCGGAGATCATCTGGCAGGACGTGGATTACCTCTTTGTGGATATGCCGCCGGGGACAGGGGACGTTCCCCTGACGGTATTTCAATCCTTGCCGGTGGATGGAATTTTAGTCGTGACCTCGCCGCAGGAATTGGTGTCCATGATCGTCAAAAAGGCGGTGAACATGGCCAACTTGATGAAGATTCCCATCCTAGGCTTTATTGAGAACATGGCCTTCTTTCGCTGTCCTGACTGCGGCAAGGAACATCACCTTTTCGGGGAAAGCCATCTCCCCGCCATTGCTGCCCAATACGATTTGCCGGTGCTGGGGCATATCCCCATTGATCCGGCCATTGCCGCCGCCTGTGATCGGGGACAAGTGGAAACGTTGGAAAATCACTGGCTCGACGGCCTGATGACAATATTGCAGAACCTGAAAGAAAAATGAGTTATGGAAAATCCCCATGGACCGGAAGTGAAATTCCGCTTCATGGGGATTTTTGCAGTTCGATACTTTTGGGTATAAAACCCCATTGTTTTCATGCGTTTTTCATGATTATACTAAGAATGATTACAGATCGTCATTTATGAAAAATTCATTATCGTTGTTTAATAGGAAATTGTCAACTATTTTTATTCAAGGAGATGGCGGGATGAAGAGGAAGAAATGGCTGGCGGCGGCTGTGTTGGGAACGATCATGACGCTGCGACTGGCGACGCCGGTGTGTGTGGCGGCGGACAGAGCAGCGGAGGAAGCGGAGACGCGTTCTGGCGCTTTGGATCAGTACGACATTGGCGATATGGTGGTGACAGCCCATCGAGACGCGGGAGAGGCCTTCGTCGCCCGGGAGGGGACGGTGGGGATTTTAGGGACGCAGGACACGATGGATACACCCTTTACGGTGACGAACATCACGGAAAAGACCGTCGAATCCTTTACGAATCCAACCCAGCCTTTGGACAGTATGCTGGCGGGATCTCCTTCCATTCGTCAGTCAGGCAGTATCCTTCACAATGATTTTACCTTTCGCGGATTTCGCGCCAATGGGACAAGCTGTTATGTAAACGGTATCCCGGGAATATGGACGCAGTTTAATGCGCCCACCCACATCGTTGCCCGGGCGGAGGTAGTGGCGGGGCCGAACAGCGGCCTCAGCGGCACCGGAACGCACTACGAGTCTAACGCGGCAGGGGGACTGGTGAATTTCGTCACCAAAAGGGCCGGTGAACAGGATTTCAATCGCTTTACCTTGACCCACTCTGGGCATAATCTTTTCGGCGGCTATCTTGATTTTAGCTATCGCTTTGGGCGCAATCGAGACTGGGGCGCACGGGTCAATATTGAAAAAGTGGACGGCGAAACGGCGGTGGATGCCCAGCGGGTCAAATCCTCCAGCATATATCTCAATCTCGATCATCGCGACGCGCGCAGCAAGACGAATATTTTCACCGGCTACCGGGAAAATGAGATCATCAACGGCCAGCGGTGGTTCAAATTGGCGAATGCCGTCACGCGGCTCCCGTCAGTGCCTGATCACAGCCGCAATTATTCCTTCGTTGGGATGGACAAGGCTTCCTACGGCTGGGTTTTGACTGTCAATCACGAGCAGAAATTCAACGAGGATTGGAAATGGTTCATGAATTTCGGCCTCCTTCATAATAAATTGAATAAAAACGTGATGTATCGGTACAGTGCGCTGACTATTCTGAATGATAACGGTGATTTTAAGATCGAGGAGCAAAGCACCACGACGCCGCAGCGGGCTTACTATTGGCAGGCGGGCGTACACGGAACGGTATCTATGGGCGAGGCGGTCAACCATCTGACCTTGGCCGTGGATCGGGCGTGGCGTTTGCGGGACGGGACGAAAAATGGCACAGTGTGGAATCTTGGCACCGGCAATATCTACACGGCCATTTTGACCCAGACACGAGAGGCCTATGCCGGCTATGAGAGCGCATTGAGCAACAAGACGCGGATTGCAGGCATATCGTTTGTGGACTCCATTGACTATAAGAAGTTGAATGTCCTCTTGGGCGTTCATTATCATAAATCCAACGTGGATGCTTACAATATGGCGACGGGGAAGGTCTCCTCCAGCGCCAACAGCAGCGCGACCTGCCCGACCTATGCCATTCTGTATAAGCCTACAGAAAATTTCGCGCTCTACGCGAGCCATGCGGAGAACTTCGACGTGGGATCCGTGGTGGGATCGGGCTATAAAAATCAGGGGGATATTTTGCCCCCCGCTAAGACGAAGCAGAACGAGATCGGGTTCAAGTATACGAATAAAGGACTCTTGGCAACTTTGAGCTTCTTTGACATTGAGCAGGCCAACAATATCGATGTCCAGCAAGGCAGTGATCGTTATCAGCTTCAGGACGGGCGGATCCGGCACAAGGGTGTCGAGTTAGCGGTCAGCGGGAAATTGGGAAACAAGTGGAATTTCTCCACGGGACTTTCCTATTTGGACGCCACCTACGATAAGACGAAAAACGGCCAGTACGATGGCGTCATTGAGTCCGGGCGGCCAAGGTGGGCAGGGTCTCTGATGCTGCGCTACGACGCGGATGAAGCCTTCGGCGCGTTCGGTCGGGTGGTATACACTGGCAGTGCCCCCGTTCTCTACGAAAAATTCTGGGCGCCGTCTTACGCGGTGGTGGATATAGGCGTAGAGTATAAGACGAAAATCGATCGTATGCCAGCGAAGTTCAGTCTGACCTGCTACAACTTGTTCAACAAATCCTACTGGATGATCGCCCGCGGGGACAATCTCTACCTGTCGACACCTCGCACGGTCGCCGTGACTATGAGCGTAGATTTTTAAGAAAAAGTGTTATCGGGGCGTCCTGCGGGGCGGATGGCTGTCTGGGGAAGCGGAATATTTTCCTGCGGACAAGAGGAGAGGAGCAGCAGAATGATAAAGAAGAAAAGGTTAGCGGCGGCGGTGGCCGCAACGCTTTTCGGGAGCGCGTTATTTTTGGCTGAAGGCTATACAGCAGAGAAGACGGCGGAGGAGGGCGGCGACGCTCTCGACAGTTATCACATTGAGGACGTGGTGGTCACTGGGGATCGGGATACGATGCCCGGCGGCCTCATCGGGCGACAAGCACGCGTGGGAGTCTTAGGGGAAAAGAGCGTCATGGATATCCCGTGGTCGGAGATGAGCCTGACGGAGCGCATGATCGAAAATTATAACGATCCCAGTCAGCCATTGGCGAACTTCCTCCTCAACAATCCTTCCATTCGGACGAGTACCAGTTCCCCCATGTACACGGATTTTTCCATGCGGGGCATCAACATGAACGGCAATCACATGATGCTCAACGGCGTGCCGAGCCTGTTTTATCAGTTTTCCTCACCGCCCGCCCACATCATCGAACGCATGGACATCACCTCTGGCCCCAACGCCGCTGTCAACGGCGTCAGCATGTCGAACAACGGGACGAACGGCGGCGCGACGCCCGCCCCGGGTACGATTAACGTGGTCTCCAAGCGGGCGAAGGCGGAGCCCATCACGCGTTACACCCAGGTCTTTACCGGGCACAGCACGCTAGGCGAGTATATCGACATTGGGCGGCGCTGGGGCGAGGACGGCGCGTGGGGGCTGCGTGTCAACGCCGAGTTTTTGCAGGGAGAGATGTCTCTTCGAGACGCGGAGAAGCACAGCGCGAATGTCTTTTTCAATTTAGATCATCAAGGGCGAAAGAGCCAGACGAATCTATTCGCTGGATATTGGGATCTTCGGGTCAATGGCGCCCAGCGCTGGTTTACCTACACGGGGCTGACGGACAAGCTTCCCAAGGTGCCAGACGCGAATCATTCGTACGATTACGCCGGAACGACGAAGTGGATGTACGGGGAGATTTTGACCCTGAACCACGCCCAGAAATTCGACGATACCTGGAGCCTCTTCTTTAATGGCGGCTTTTCCCGGCGCACTGGCAACAAGTGGAACTCGGGCGCCAGCTTGAAGTTTGACGCCAAGGGCAATTTCGTTGGCAATACGGCACAGTGCATGGAGGAATCTGGGCTTAACTCCTATTTGCAGCTTGGCATCACAGCCAAGGCGACGACAGGGGCGGTCAAGCACGACATCTCGCTGGCCGTTGACCGGGCGTGGTCGCGCTACTGGAGCAGCAACAACAGCGGCCCCGTCGGCCTTTACGGCGGCAATCTTTACGACGGGATCGTCTTTCGGAGCGGTTTCTTCCTGCCCACGCTTATCAAGGAAAGCCCCAAGTGGGAGGAAACAAACGTCGGGATCACGCTGGCCGACGCCATGACCTTTGGAA
>CAJPQU010000125.1 GCA_905372875.1 uncultured Schwartzia sp.
GCATAAGCGAGCCCCTCTCCCACGCATAATCCTGCCCCTGTCATACGCACATGGGGCGGTTGTCCTTCATAGCAACCGACAAAGGCCAGCCTCTTAGCCGCACGCGCCGTCTCAGCGAATTGATCCGCTTGTTCCGCAGAACATAATATCGTTACGCGAAGAGAAAAATCCTTCTCTTCACCAAAATCAAGAGTTTCCACCACAAGCGGATAAAGTTTCTCAAAGCTCTTTTGGACAGATTTTAACCCATATTGCTGACAAAAATCCATCATGCGCTGCCGATCCGGAGCGATACTGTATGCCTCGGGAGTAAACGCTACGGGTACATCGCAGACAATCGTAGCTAAACGCTTGGAGAGTTCCGCCTGTGCTTGATTTGCCATCAGCCGTTCTTGCAACTTTTTTCCAGAAATATTAGCCAGATGGAGGAACACATCTTCTAAACTGCCATATTCCAAAAGGAGTTTTATCGCCGTTTTCTCCCCAACCCCCGGAACTCCGGGAATGTTATCCGAGGTGTCACCCATCAAACCTTTAAGATCGATGAGACGAATGGGGGCAAAGCCGTATTCTTTATGAAAAGTCGCCTCATCAAAGAGCACCATATCCGAAATACCGCGTTTCGTGAAGAGAACGTTGACGAATGGGCGCACCAATTGCAGAGCATCTCGATCCCCCGTCACGATAAACGTTTCAAACTTTCCGTCCGCCGCCGCTTTCGTAGCCAATGTTCCGATGATATCGTCTGCCTCGTAGCCGTCTAACTCCAAAAACGGGATCCCAAAACAGGTTAATAATTCCCGCAAAAGCGGCACTTGTGGGGAAAATTCCGCCGGTGTTTCCTGCCGCGTCCCCTTATAATCCGCATAGAGATCGGTGCGAAAGGTGTGGCGGCTCTTATCAAACGCTACGACCATACCGTCGGGTTTATAATCCGCGATCAATTTCATCAACATGTTAGAAAAACCAAAAACGGCGTTCGTATATTCTCCTGTTGGGGCGGTCAGAAGCGGCAATGCATAAAACGCACGAAACATGAGGCTGCTGCCGTCCAATATCATCAGACGCTTCATTTTTTCGTTCCTTTCCCCTATGCCACGCTGAACAACACAGGCACCGTCTCTGCTTGATCCCACGAACCTTCTCCCCCTGATACAGCCGGATCGCCGAAGCGTCGGGATTCCGCTGGGTGCCAAGGATCATACTATGATGACAGAGGCGTCGCTGCCACAGTCTTCAGGTTAAGTTGATGTTCGGTGAAACGGATCTCGCCTCGCAAGGCAAAGAGTTTTTCCAGATCCTGTAACCGCACGAAAAGTCTCTGCCCGATGGAATACCCAGGCACCGTCCCCAGATCGGTCATCGCTGCACGTACGGTCGTATCCCAAACCACGTTCCGCTTTGTCACGACCGAAAGGGGCAGAGCTGGGACATAGATAACCCCTTCTCGTTCCAATGCACGCCCGGAAATCCATCGATCGTCGACAAACACACGATAGACACGACCAATATAAGTGGGTTCCCCATCGGATTTTTCAATTTTCTCAAGGATATCCTCGTTGGAAAGGAAGGTGTTCAAACCATAAGGTTCCAGTTCTTCCCGCACCCCCGCTACATCCAGATACTGGCGACAGTATCCATCGGGATAAATATAGTATACTGACATCCCATCGTCCGTCTCTTCAATCACAAGACGCTCATACCGAATTTCTACGGGAATGCCAATCTCCACCGCATCGAAGAGCTGCTCTACATCCTCCTCTCGCATGCGAACACAGCCGTTGGACACGTAACCGCCAATACTGTCAGGCTGATTCGTACCATGAATGCCATAGTACCCATCCTTAAATTCCATCCACCGATATCCTAACGGATTGTCCTCGCCGGAAACGATTCGCTTCTTCAAATCCTTAGGATCCACCCATTCCGGATTTTCCTCTTTCGCCACAATGGTAAACATGCCCGTAGGCGTCGGCGTATCTATGCGTCCCGCGCCAATATGATACATATACTTCTTTTTCCCATCCTGATAAAAAACTAAGATTCGACTCGCTAAATTGATGGTAATCTTTGCCCCCTCGTCCGCTTTAGCAGCGTTTCCCGCGTCTCCCCAAAAGATTATTGCTACCAGACAAAGGGCTAATACTTTCAAACACATCGTGGATTCGCTCTCTTCCCCTTAAGTTTTGCCCATCGAACGGACGGCTTCCCCATGTGCTCATATTATACAAAATTCTTTTATCTTTGAACATAGGAAGCAAATCCCCTGCTCAATCAGTCGTCATAATGACTGATCCGTTGCACACCGACATAAAACAGCCAGAGAAAGAAAACAACAGCTCCTATCGACCCCACATAACGACAAAAGGGATCAATGAAACTCGTCTTCCAAAGCTGCGCGTCACCTTTCGTCCACATACCGAAAAAATTGACCATCCAACCTGTTTCAAATCCGGTCAACAGACATTTCCAAGAAGAAAATTTTCCCATTCTCCACAGGGGAATTAAAAATAAACAGCCAATAACGCCTAACGGCAAAGCATAGAGCGCCGCCCACCAAAATATCTCACCCGATTGCATCGCCAACTATATCCTCCTGAATACTTCGTAACGTCAGCCTGTTACTGCCAGCAATTGACGCTTATGCTCTTTCGCTAACTTTTTTCGCGCTTTTCGTATTTCTTTGCTATAACGCTCCTCTTCACTGAAGATACAGCCACAATAAGGCTGCCGGTATAGGGCAAGGTGACGGCTTATATCGATGCCCTCTTGCCATCCGAGACGAAAGTCTTCATAATAGAACTCCACGCCGTACCGCTGCGCGAATCGCAATGCGGTTTCTCGCATGAGATCATGCTGCTGGTAAATGCTGTAAAAGAGTGTCGAAGTAAACGCGGTAAAACCATTCTCCGCTGCATATCGAGCTGCTTCGCTCAACCGCCAAGTATAGCACATACGACAGCGTCCATTTTCTGACGCCTCTGCCGCCAACGCTTTTCGCAAAAAATCCCGAAGGTGGTACTGTTCCTCCGTACGGATTTCCATACTTACCTTCCCCGCAAATTCTTTGGCAGTTTCCAGACGTTGTTCCCATTCCTTATAGGGATGAATATTGGGATTAAAAAACCAACCGATCGGTTCCAACCCCTCTTCTCTTAGGCGTTTTACCGGATAACAAGAACATGGGCCGCAGCACATATGAAGCAAAAGTCTCATAAATTTTCACTCCATCTCCTCAAAAAGTCTGTCCATTCCCTTCTCCGTCCCCGGATACGAAATACCTAAATGTTCATAGCCAGCCCGAGTGACGACACGTCCTCGAGGCGTCCGTATTAAAAATCCCAATTGCAATAAAAACGGCTCGTATACATCGGCAATCGTATCTGTTTCCTCACTGATCGCTGCCGCTAAAGTTTCCAATCCCACCGGACCTCCGTCAAATTTTGTGATCATGGTACGGAGCATGCGCCGGTCCGTTCGATCCAAGCCAACTTTGTCTACTTTCAGTCGTTCCAAAGCACGATCGGCCAAGATGGCAGTGACCTCGCCGTCCCCTTCGATCTGTGCAAAGTCCCGCACCCGTTTCAAAAGGCGATTGGCCACCCGCGGTGTTCCGCGGGAACGGCGGGCAATCTCCGCTGCGCCGTGATCATCGATCTGAATTTTCAAAATATCCGCTGCGCGCCGAATGATCTCAACTAAATCTTCTATGCGATAATATTCCAAACGCTCAATAACGCCAAATCTATCCCGTAAGGGAGCTGCCAAAGCGCCGGCTCGAGTCGTTGCCCCTACTAAAGTAAAAGGCGCAATATCAAGGCGCAGAGAACGAGCGCTGGGACCTTTACCAATGACGATATCAAGCGCAAAATCTTCCATCGCTGAATACAGGACTTCCTCTACGCTATGAGACAAACGATGAATCTCATCGATAAAAAGCACATCATGTTCTCCTAAATTTGTCAGCAGCGCCGCCAAATCACCAGAGCGTTCAATCGCGGGCCCCGAGGTCACCCGAAAATTTACCCCTAATTCATTGGCGATGATCCCCGCCAATGTCGTCTTGCCAAGCCCTGGTGGGCCGTAGAGCAGGACATGATCCAATGCCTCGCCACGCTTCATAGCCGCTTGAATAAACACCATCAGATTGTCCTTGGCTTGTTGTTGCCCAATATATTCCCGAAATTTTCGAGGACGCAGACTGTACTGCCAATCATCCGCTGCCTGCTCCTCCATCGCTATAATACGGTCCTCCCGCTCATCCACCCGTCATTTCCCTCCCGCAAATTCATGCAACGCGAATCGAATTGTTTCCTCCGCCGTAGTACAATGGCTTGAGCGGCGCAGCACCGGTTCAACCTCCGTTGCCGAATACCCCAAAGATAAGAGGGCCGTCATGGCTTCTGCCAAGCGTGTTTCTCCTACCGGGAGCGTAAAATCTTCCGTCATTTCTTCGGTGGCGCTTCCTTCTGTCCGCACCTTATCTTTGAGTTCCAAAATCATACGTTCCGCTGTTTTTTTTCCAATTCCCGGCAGTTTGGTCAAGGCGGCAAGCTGCTGCCCGCGAAGCGCTCGACATAAATCTTCAACCCCGATGGCCGACAAGATCCCCAACGCTACCTTCGGACCAATACCCGAAACGGAAATCAACATCTGAAAAATATCATACTCTGCCTGCTCAAAAAAACCATAGAGAAGCAGCGCATCCTCCCGCACCGAAAGGTGCGTATAAAGCAGCGTCTCATCTCCTAAATGAAGGCGGTCACGAGTCGCTGACGACAGGAAAATTCGATACCCGACTCCCTGCACATCCAGAAAACAACAGTCCAGCGACAGCTCAGCTACTTTCCCGCGCAAAAATCCTATCATCTGCCCTCTCCTACCCTGCTTTTATTTTTCCAGTTGATTGCGCCAGCGTAGACTGTCCATGGAGTGTAAGGTACAGACAGCAACAGCCAGTGCGTCCGCAACATCATCCGGTTTTGGCGGCACCGGAAGATGAAGAAGCTTCGTAACCATGTAAATGATCTGTTCCTTTGTCGCTTTCCCATACCCAGTGACAGACTGCTTTACCTGTAGAGGCGTTCTTTCTACGATTTCCAATTGATTCTTAGCTGCTGCTAATAAAACAACGCCTCGGGCCTGCCCTACCGGAATCGCTGTTGTGACGTTACGATTAAAAAAAAGCTGCTCCACTCCCATAGCGGCAGGATGATAAGTTTTGATGATATCGTCCAGCTCGTCGTATAATTTCAAAAGGCGATCTTCCATTCGCGCTTTGGGACTCGTGGTAATGGCCCCGTAAGCACGGGGAATCAAACGGCTTCCCGAAGCAGCTTCTACCACTCCATATCCGCATATTGCCGTTCCCGGATCAATGCCCAAAACCAACATCCCGTCTTCTCAGCTCCCATCTCTTTGAAAAACACTTCCTTTCGGTTGCGTTCACTAAGTATTCATATTATATCATGAATTAAAGGGCATTGCACTGCAATGAAGTGCCTGTATGGGGCGAATAATCAAGCCAAAGGTAACAGAGTCTTATAGGAAATCACAGATTCACAATAGGGCAGTAAAGGAAGGGAGCTGTCACACGTCGTTGAACATGCAACAGCCCCTCAAACAGACCATCAGAACAAAAGTTTTTGTTTTTTCATATGAATATTAAGAAGAATGGCGATAGCCATGATATTCGTCGTCAATGAACTGACGCCATAGCTCATAAGAGGCAATGGTATTCCGGTGACCGGCATGATGCCCATAGTCATTCCCACATTGATCAGAACGTGGAAAGCCAACATGGAAGTGATACCAACCGCTAAAAGCATACCGAAAGTATCACTGGCCTCTTGAGCGATGCGGATTCCTCGCCAAAGAACGATAAAATATAAAAA
>CAJPQU010000126.1 GCA_905372875.1 uncultured Schwartzia sp.
GCCGCTAAAATCCCCATGTGTCCCCCCATACATGGACCGCAGGTAGGCGTTGACACCGCTGCCCCCGCTTCCACAAAAATCTGCAGATAGCCTGCCGTCATGGCATCCAAATATACCTGCTGACTGCCCGGAATGACGATACATCGAACATTGGGATGTACTTTTTGCCCTTGGAGAATATCAGCGGCGATGGCTAAATCTTCCAAACGCCCATTGGTACAGGAACCTATGACTACCTGTTGAATGGGGATCTCCCCGATCTCAGAAACGCGTTTCGTATTTCCCGGTAAATGCGGAAACGCTACTACCGGTTCCAGCCGGGAGAGATCAATCCGGATCGTACGAACATAGGTGGCATCAGGATCCGGAGCCACTGGCTCATAAGTCATCTTCATCCGGCCTTCCACATACGCCCGCGTACGCTCGTCAAACGGAAAAATGCCGTTTTTCCCTCCCGCTTCAATGGCCATGTTGGCAATCGTGAAGCGATCCGTCATGGAAAGCTCCGCCACCCCCGGTCCGGTAAATTCCAACGCCTGATAAAGAGCACCGTCCACGCCGATCTCACCGATTAATGTCAGGATTACATCTTTACCGTTCACATATTTTGGTTTTTGTCCCTTTAACTCCACCTGGATGGCTGCCGGCACCTTAAACCATGCTTCACCGGTTGCCATGGCTACAGCCAGATCTGTAGTCCCTACGCCAGTAGCGAAGCTATTGACAGCCCCGTAGGTACAGGTATGGGAATCCGCCCCGATAGTCAGCATTCCCGGCCCCACCAATCCCTTATCCGGCAGGATGACATGTTCGATGCCCGCATCTTGTCCCACCTCAAAATAATGGACGATATGATATTTTCGAGCAAAGTCACGTACGATCTTCGTCAATGCCGCCGTCTTTATATCTTTGTTGGGGGTAAAATGATCCGGCACCAAAGCGATCTTCGTATTATCAAAGGGCGGCCGCCCTATTTTTTCCAGTTCCTTAATTCCCGGCGGCGCGGTGATATCATTCGCCAACACCATATCCAAAGTGCAGGTGATCAGTTCCCCCGCCGCCACCGAACCTCTCCCCGCATGACGGGCTAAGATCTTTTCTGTCATATTCATGCCCATAAATATCACCTCATACCGTCCGTCACCCACACCGCAAAAAAGGCAGGGCGCATGTCCTCTGCCATACGATAAATCGGCTTGCCCCTAAGTATGAGAGCAAACCGATCCGTATGAATATCCGTAAGAGAACTTCTTTAAAATTCCAATTTATCCTGCCCTTTGAGCCATGGCATCATGCCGCGCAGTTCCCGCCCCACTTTTTCGATGGGATGTTCACCGTGAATGCGGCGTTGAGCGAGAAAATTTGCCCGGCCCGCCGCCCGGTTTTCTAAGAGCCAATTGCGGGCAAACGTCCCATCTTGAATCTCCGTCAGCGCTTCCTTCATCGCCGCCTTGGCCTCGGCCGTGACAATCCGCGGCCCCACCATATAATCACCATATTCTGCCGTATCGGAGATCGACCGACGCATCTTTTCCATACCGCCCTCATACATTAGATCAACGATGAGTTTCATCTCATGGAAACACTCAAAATACGCCATCTCCGGCTTATACCCGGCCTCCACTAACGTCTCAAATCCCGCCGTAATGAGGGACGTGATTCCGCCGCAGAGAACGCACTGTTCACCGAAAAGATCCGTTTCTGTCTCATCCTTAAAGGTCGTTTGAATGACACCGGCCCGTGTCCCGCCGATCCCTCTGGCATAAGCCAAAGCAAGTTCAAACCCATTTCCCGTAGCGTCCTGCTCCACCGCGAAAACATCCGGCACACCGCTGCCCTCCGTAAAGGTACGGCGCACGAGGTGGCCTGGCCCCTTGGGGGCCACCATAAACACATCGACATTCTCTGGTGGTACAATCTGTTTGAAATGGATATTAAACCCGTGAGCAAAAGCCAGTGCGCTGCCGGCCTTAAGATTCGGCCCGATTTCAGCGCGATAGACATCTGCCTGCTTCTCATCGGGAATCAGAATCATAGTGACATCTGCTTCACTAACAGCTTCTGCTACTGGCAGTACCTTGAGTCCGTGCGCCTCCGCGGCATTCTTAGATTTGCTTCCCTCATAAAGGCCGATTACCACCTTGACACCGCTGTCTTTGAGGTTCAGCGCGTGGGCATGTCCCTGACTACCATAGCCGATAATGGCCACCGTTTTATTCTTGATGACATCCCAGTTTACATCTTGATCATAATAAGTCTTTGCCATATCTAATTCTCCTCCTTGTGCTTGACCTGAAACTCCCTGATATTTTTCTTTAAAACTACTCCATCGATAAACAAAAAAGCCCCTGCTGCCTATTTTTCGGTAGGCAGCAGGGGCGAAATCTCGCGGTACCACCCTGCCTTTTGCTCATGTCCATCGCTGGCCTTCATTAACGCTGAATCACGTCCGCGCCTATAAAATCCCTTTCAACGCGAAAGCTCCCGGGTGATGTCGCCCATCCTCACCTGCCGTCTTACACCCGCCGCCGACTCTCTTTAAGGTTTCCCAGATGGCCTTTGTCCCGTTCATGGCTTTTTTCGTCCGCCTGTCAAGAGGCGAATAATTGTAAATATGTACTCATTATGTCAGTATCCCACCCATTTGTCAACCTCGTATCCAAAAATTCCTGACATTCTTATGTGACTTAGCACCCCGAAAGTGGTGATAATAGATACGTCCATTCATAAAACCAATATGTGTTTCACAAAAATCTCTGTGTAAACTTCATCCACCGAGCTGGCGAATGAAAGCTAAGGATTTAAGCTCTTTTCCTAAAAGCTGACGCAGACTGGAGAGAAGAATTTCCTCCGCCGCCAGTAATTCCTCTCTTTTGACCCGAAAAGGTACCGGATGTACCCAATCGAGGGATGTTAAGGTCAGGCAAAAGGTTTGTTGGGCGGCAGGAAACGGCTGCACGGCAGATCCTGAAGGAGCACAGTTTGAACAAAGAACACCCCCATCGGCCGTTGACAAAAAAGCGTCGCCTTCAATCTCTCGACCGCAACGAATACACCCTTCATATTTACTGCCAACACCGGCGAACTCCATGAGCTGATAGCCGGCCGCCAGTGCCGTCAATCGCGGATTACGCTTACCAAAAGTCGCCAAAACAAGTGGCAGCCAATCATAGAGAGGACGGTTAACAGCCCCTTCCGGTTCCAATTCTAAGAGCAGTTCCGCTACGAAAGACGCGTAAGCCATAGCGAGCAGATCCGTTTCCAAATACGAGAACCGCTGGCGAATCGTCGCCTGTCGCACGGTGTCGACACGACTGCCTTCCGTCAAAGAAAGTTCCACCACGTTGAACATCTGCATGGCTCCCGCCAGCGCACTTTTCGGACGGCGGCAACCGAACGCCGCTGCTTTAATTTTTCCCCGATCACGCGAAAAAAACTGGAGCATCTTATCCGCATCGCCCCAGTTCTTCACCCCCAATATAATGGCTTCCGTTGTATATTGTGCCAACTGTCCCCCGCCTTCCCTGCAGAAAAAGCCTTTTCGCTCTCAGTCAAAACCTAAACTTTTCAAGATCGCGTCGCGATTGCGCCAGTCTTTTCGCACCTTCACCCAAAGATCAAGATATACCTTCGTCCCCAGCATGACCTCAATGTCGTGTCGAGCCCGTTGGCCGATTTCCCGCAGCATGGAACCGCGATTGCCGATAACGATCCCTTTTTGGGAATCCCTCTCCACATAAATGGTCGCCCGAATATACATATCCCCTCGAGGGCGCGTCGTCATCTCCTCCACCTCCACGGCCACCGCGTGGGGGACCTCGTCCCGTGTCAGTTCCAACACCTTTTCCCGAACCATCTCCGCCGCAATGAGGCGCTCCGGCTGATCCGTCACCATGTCGTCCGGGTAATAGGCCGGTCCCTCCGGCAAATACTTTCTGATTTCGTCCAACAGAACTTCAAGGTTCTTTTTCTCCTTCGCCGAAATGGGAATTATTCCAGCGAAATCATATTGCGCCGCGTAATTGGCGATGATGGGTAGCACCGCTTCCCCATCTATCCGATCTATCTTATTCAGGACCAAGAGAACTGGCCGTTTAGTCGCCTTGAGGCGCTCCATAATGAAGCGTTCACCAGGGCCAAATTTCTCCGTAACATCCGTCACGAAAAGGATCGCATCCACTTCTTTCAGCGTTTCCTCTACCGCGTGTGCCATGTACTCCCCTAACTTATGCAACGGCTTATGGACCCCCGGCGTATCCAAAAAGATGAACTGAGCCTCCGGCTGCGTCAAAATGCATAAGATACGGTTGCGAGTTGTCTGAGGTTTATCCGACATAATGGCAATCTTCTGACCGATCAGACTGTTGATCAAGGTGGATTTCCCCACGTTGGGACGGCCGATAACCGCGATAAATCCAGATTTATGCTGTTCCACACGCTTCTCCTCTTTCAGTCACGAGAAATACCTAAGGCTTCCATGACCGTTTTTTGTTCCTGCTCCATTTTCTGCCGTTCCGCTTCCTCAATATGGTCATAACCCAATAAATGCAGCATTCCATGTACTGTCAAAAAGGCGATCTCCCGTCGCAGGCTGTGTCCATACTCTGCTGCCTGTGCCTTAGCCCGTTCTACGGACAGAACGATATCCCCCAACACATTGATGTCCGGCCCTCCGGCAATTTCTGGTTCTATCCCCTCGTTCAACGCGAAAGAAAGCACATCCGTAGGGCGATCCATCTGCCGGTATTGTTGGTTTAACGTCTGAATATAGGCGTCATCCGTCAAAGTCACGCTCACTTCTCCCGTGAAAACGCCGTATATCTCTCCCACCTTCTCCGCCGCCAATTTCACGACAGCGCTGATCTCTTCGGGGAAAACAAGCGTCTCGGGAAAATTACTGACGAGAACCTCCATACGTCCTCCCCCTTTTACTCCGCACTCCATTGCCTATGCAAATCACTTCTCGACTGCATTTCACCGCGCACAGCTTTTCTCTGCCGTTCATAGAGGTCATACGCGGTAACTATGCGGGTCACCACATCGTGACGAATGATATCCCCAGCCTCAAAAGCGGCTATTGCTACCCCCGAAACCTCGCGTAGTACTGTCACTGCTTCACAAAGGCCACTGGTTACACCTTTAGGCAAATCAATCTGACTGAGATCGCCGTTGACTACCATACGAGACCCCATACCCAGACGTGTCAAAAACATTTTCATCTGCCGGCTGGTGGTATTTTGTGCCTCATCCAAAATGATAAAGGCGCTGTCCAGCGTTCGTCCCCGCATGTACGCCAAAGGCGCGATCTCGATGATCCCTTTGGTCACCAATTTCTGGTACGTATCCAATCCGAAAATATCTTCCAATGCGTCGTAAAGGGGCCGCAGATACGGATCCACCTTCTCCTGCATATCTCCCGGCAAAAAACCCAATCGTTCTCCTGCCTCTACCGCCGGGCGCGTAAGAATGATACGGCGAATCTCTTTCGCCCGCAACGCCAGGGCCGCCAAAACGACGGCCAAATACGTCTTTCCCGTCCCTGCCGGACCAACGCCAAAAGTCACCGCATGATGGCGAATGTCCTCTAAATAACGTTGTTGCCCTAAGGTTTTTGGCCGTATGTGCCGCCCTCGGGCCGTCACCAACAGGGTATCGGAAAACAACGCATGAAGCCTCTTGTCTTCCCCCGCCTTGATCAGGCGAATGGCATAGCGCACTTCATGGGCCGTGATCGTTGTTCCCTGCCGATAAAGATGCTGCAGTTCCCGCACCACCAGCGCTGCCGCTTCCGCTTTCTGCTCTTCGC
>CAJPQU010000127.1 GCA_905372875.1 uncultured Schwartzia sp.
GCTAAGTAGCGCCTCACCGCGTCCGGCCAAGGGGGAAGGCGATCAAATCCCGCCACGTCGAGTGAACGCTTAGAAAGGCGTGAATTGTGCGGGCGCCGCGCTTTCGTGGAATACGCTGCCGACAGCACCGGCGCCGCCGCCACGGAAAGTCCCCGTTGGCGAAATACTTCTGCCGCCAAATCATACCACGAACAAAAACCCTCGTTGGTGGCATGGTAAACGCCAAATCTCTGACTTTCTGCCATATCCGCCAACAGCCGCGCCAAATCCACGGTATAGGTGGGCGAGCCGATCTGGTCGGCCACCACCCTCAGCTGTTCCTGGGACTTGGCCAGGCGCAGCATGGTACGGATAAAATTTTTCCCGTGCCCGCCGAACACCCACGAAGTCCGCACGATGAAATACGCTGCCAAGGCCGCCTTCACCGCTTCTTCCCCCGCTAATTTCGACGCACCGTAAACGTTTCTTGGCCCCGTCGCCGCATCTATTTCATAGGGAATGTCTCCATCTCCGGGAAAAACATAATCCGTGCTGATATAAATAAGCTTTGCCCCAACCCGATGACAGGCCACCGCGATGGCCCCCGTCGCCTCGGCATTGATCTTGTGGCAAAGCGCCGGTTCCTCCTCCGCCTGATCCACAGCCGTATAAGCGCCGCAGTGAATCACCATCTCAGGCCGCACCGTCTCCACAAAAGCTGCACAAGACGCCGCCTCGGTGAGGGGCATTTCCCGCCGGGTCGCCCCGATGACAGATGTTCCCCGACGCATCAACTCCGCTGCCACATCGTGGCCCAGCTGTCCGCTAACTCCCGTCACCACGACCTGCCCCATCACCGCGCTCCTCTCTTATCGTGCTCCGCGGCGTGAGGACTGCCCCTCTTCCGCCGCCTGATCTTCAGCCAACAGCGCTAAGAGCATCTCTTCCGTCAAGTCTTTTTCCGAATAGAGCCGCAGGCCTTCTTTTGCCAATCGCGCCGCTGCTACGCCCTGTCCATCGATCTTCCTCCGGCAAAATGTGCCGTCATAAATCTGATGAACGCCGCAGGAAGGACTGTTTTCCTTGAGAATGGCAACCTGCGCCTGATATTTTTCCGCCAGGGAAAGAATGCTCTCCGCACCGTACTGGAATGCCGCCGTCCGATCCACGCCCTCGGCATCCCGCACCACGGCCCGCCCTGCCCAAACATCCGCTCCCGTCCCCGCCTGTATTTCCACCGGTGGACGCGGCACCGGCAGCTTCGCCGCGCTCTCGGGACAGACGGGGAGAAACTGCCCCCGTGCCACGTAGCGCAGTAAAAGTGCCTGTCCGTTTTCGCCGCCGTCGTACCTCACCTTATGCCCCAAAAGACATGCGCTCACCAAAATCATCTCATCACCTCATCGCAAACGGGCGAATCGGTACCCGAAGCATTTCCGCTAACTCTGCCATATCCCGCGCTCCTCGATCCCTCGCCGCCGCCACCGGAATCGCCGCGCAGGCCCGGGCGTCCTCCAAGGCATCATGGTGACGAAACGCGATGTTCAAAAAATCCCCCACCGTATTAAGTTTGTGATTGGGAAGTTCCGGCCAGACACGGCGCGCGATCTGCACTGTACAGCACTGATAAAATTGCGGCGGCGGCAGATGATTCGCCCTAAGTGACGCCCGCAGAACCCCCATGTCAAAGAGCGCGTTATGAGCCACCACCACCCGCCCCCGGAGATATCCCTCCAATTCCGGCCATACGCCGGCGAAGTCCCGCGCCTTTTCCACCATTGACGGCGTGATGCCGTGAATGCTGATATTCACCGGATCGAACCGCATGCCCGGCGGCTTGATCAGCGTGTAAAAAGAATCTGCAACCTCTCCGCCATGCACCTCCACCACCGCCACACTGCACGCCGAATGATAACTTTTCGTCGCCGTTTCAAAATCAATCGCCGTAAAATCCAGCATATAACCCGCGCTCCTTTTTCCCTGTCGGGAAAACATGGCCGCACCTCGCGTCCGAATCTTCTATCCGACCACACAAACGCTCATTTCTCCTATAAGAGAGCCGACGGTTATCCCCTTTGATTTTCCCGGCCAGCTTTTTCATGTTTAAATCCCCAAACCATGATAGCATAAAATACGGGGAGCAGATCTCTTCCCATTTCGGAAAACGAATACTCTACATGCGGCGGAATCTCATTGAACTGCCTGCGGACAATCAAACCATCCTGCTCCAAATCACGAAGGGTGTTGGTCAGCATGGTATTGGTAATCCCCGGCAAGTCTTTTTTCAGTTCGCCAAACCTGATGTGGTCATGAATGCAGAATTCATACAGAACCTGCGTTTTCCATTTCCCCTGCAGCATGAGCAAGAGCGGCGTCACGGGGCAGTTGCCGGACTCTGTCAAAATCCCGGTTTTCACTTTGCTCAGATATTCTTCATAGGACATATAGGCGTTCATACAATTCCCTCAAGTATATTTTTTATACTATGTATAAAATTTCTGCGTACTTGAAAAACTTTTCCGCCGTAAATATAATAAATATACTTAAAAATGTCAAGAAGGAGCTGGCGCGCATGACCATCGAAAACTTTAATGTGGACCGCCTCTCCCTGACGCTTTATGCCGCCGATACGGCAGATAGACCGCTGGTTGTTCTCCATAACTATGCCGGGGACGGCAGTGCGGTGATGGCCGCGCTAAAGGACCTTCACAGTCCAGACTTGAATCTACTGTGCATTGGCAACCTGAACTGGGATCACGATATGACGCCGTGGTACGCGCCGCCCCTTTCCCCCGAAGACACGCCCTGTACGGGGGGCGCCGACGAATATCTGCCGCTTTTGCTGACAGAAATTCTTCCGAAAGCCAAAGAACGGATACCGGGAATCCCACCCCAGGTGGGGATCGCCGGGTATTCCCTGGCGGGGCTGTTTGCTCTTTACGCCCTGTACAAAAGCGACGCTTTTGACAGGGCAGCAAGTATATCAGGTTCGCTGTGGTTCCCTGATTTCACCGAATATTGTTTCTCCCACGCCATGAAGCGAATCCCCGGCAAAATCTATCTTTCCTTGGGCGACCGGGAAGCGAAAACGAAAAACAAACTGCTGCGTACCGTACAGGATAATACCGAAAGCCTCGCCGATCATTACCGAAGTCTCGGTCTTTCTGTCATATGGGAACTGAATCCGGGAAATCACTTCCAGGATGCGGCCAGGCGCAGTGCCAAGGGAATTTTAGCAATTCTCTGATACCGTCAGGGAATCAGAGAAAGGAGCAGGCAACATGGAAAATACCATCTATGGCCGGTTTATGGCCACAGCCAACCAGCAAAAAGAAGCCCCCGCGATTATCGAAAATCAGAGAATTATAACCTTTCAAGAACTTTCCCGCCGGGCGGATCTTATCGCGGATAGCTTCCCCGACCATGCCCGGGCGATCGGGATCGTCATGCAGCATGGGGCGGAGATGATCGCTTCCCTTCTGGCGGTCTTAAAAACCGGAGCGATGTACATTCCTGCGGAGCCAACATTCCCCACCGGACGCATTCATTACATGATGAATGAAGCCAAAGCAGACTTCGTGCTGACGGAAATGCCCTTTAAGTCGAAACTGGAAGGGTGCGACCAACATTATATTGACAGCGCCGCCCCAGCAGCCGGCGCCAAAGGCCGGGATCGAAGATACGAGCGGCATGCCGACGATCTGGCCTATATCCTCTATACCTCCGGGACCACAGGGCGGCCGAAGGGTGTATCCGTCACCAACCGTAATGTCTGCCATTATGTGGATGCCTTTCAGAAAGAATTCCATCCGCATCCGGGCGATATTATGCTCCAGCACTCGGTATGCTCCTTTGACATTTTTGTCGAAGAAGTTTTTGCGAGCCTTTTAAACGGTGCAGCCCTAGCCATTCCTTCGCCAGATGACAAACAGGATATACGAAGCCTCATGGCTTTTATCGAGCGGCACGGCGTGACGATGCTTTCCGGCTTTCCGTATCTGCTGGCGGAAATAAACCGCTTAGAATCTATCCCTTCCTCCCTTCGTCTCCTCATCAGCGGCGGGGATGTGCTGCGGGGGCACCAGGTAAACCGTCTGCTTAATAAAGCCGAGGTATATAATACCTACGGGCCTTCCGAGACAACCGTATGCGCCTCGTATTACCGCTGCCGTGACGGCGGGGTACTCCCCGACGGAACCTATCCCATCGGCAAGCCGATTTTAGGAACCGACATAAAAATTCTGGATGAGGCCGGCAATGAGGTCGCCGCCGGAAAACCGGGGGAAATCTGCATATTCGGCAACGGCGTATCGAAGGGATACATCGGCGATCACGCCGAAGAAAATAAAGCCTTTGTGAAACTGCCGAATGGCAGCACCATGTACCGAAGCGGCGATCTCGGATACCTGCTGCCCGACGGGAATATTGCCTTCCTCTACAGAAAAGATACGCAGATCATGATCTACGGCAAGCGCGTGGAAGTTATGGAAGTGGAATCGAGGCTTCATCAGTGCCGCGGCGTGGAGCAGGCCGTCGTTCGTGCGTTTACCGATGAAGAAGGTCTTCCCTACATGGTCGCCTACATCGTCCCAAAGGAGCATGATCTGAAGAGCTCACAAGTGCGGCAGGAACTTTCCGAAAACTTGACAGATTTCATGATCCCCGAGTTTATTGTGAAAATGCCGCAAATTCCCTTAAACACCAACGGAAAACCAGATATGGAAAGAATGCCGGTAGTGATGAAGGTAGGATAACAGCGCATGAAGATCGAAGTGAGAAACGCCACATTGGAAGAACTGGATACGCTGTTGGCGTGGCGGATGCAGGTACTCAGCGAGGTCTTTTCCTTCCCCGAGGCCGCTAATTGCATCGCGCTGCGCACAAAGAATGAAGCCTATTATAAAGAGCATCTGGCCAAGGGCAGCCATACCGCCTGTTTTGCCTTGAACGGCGACAATGGGCAGATCGTCGGCTGCGGGGGAATATGCTATCAGGCGGAGATGCCGTCACCGGATAATCCCAGCGGCCAGAACGGCTATCTGATGAATATTTACACGCTCCCGGAATTTCGCGGCAAGGGAATCGGAAGGAAAATCGTAGCGTTTCTCATTGCCGATGCCCGGCGCAAAGGGACGGAAAAAATTTATCTGGAAAGTTCCCCGCCGGCCAAAAATCTTTACCATAAGATAGGTTTTACGGACATGACAGATTACATGAAACTGATCGGTCTTAACGAAGCGACATAACCCCCTCTTTCATGCTTTCAAATACCATCGGATCAGCGCCTGGGTGCCGCTGTCTTCCATGCCCCGGGCCGAGAGCTCGTCATAGAGTCGCTTGGCCAGCTTCAGGCCGGGGAGATCAAGGTGCATTTCTTCCGCTGACGCCAGCGCGATGCCCATATCCTTGATGAAATGCTTGATGAAAAATCCCGGCGCATAATCACCACGGAGCATACGCGGTGCTAAATTAGACAGTGACCAAGAGCCCGCGGCCCCACCGGATATGGTTTCTACTACTTCAGCCGGATCGAGGCCCGCCCGCTTCGCGTAGGCGACGGCCTCGCACACCCCCATCATATTGGACGCGATGGCGATCTGGTTGGCCATTTTGGCGTACTGTCCGGAGCCGGCGGGACCAAAATAGCGGATGGTCCGTCCCAAAAGCTCAAAGATAGGCTTTACTGCGTCGAACGCCCCCCGATCCCCGCCGACCATGACGACGAGAGAAGCGTTC
>CAJPQU010000128.1 GCA_905372875.1 uncultured Schwartzia sp.
GGTCAAGCAGGTAGGCGGCGACGAGGACATCCCAGATGAAGCTGCGGTCGCTGCCGGAGGCGAAGAGACCGTTCAGATAATGGTGATTCATCATATCCTGAAACACAGGATTGTCGGTAGCTTCTTTAAATGCATAGAAGTCGTCGGCCGAGAGGGTCATTTTTTCACAAACATCCAGCGGGAAAAAGATTTGTTCCCGAAAGGGGGCGCGAACGACTTTCTTCAGCGATTCCGGATCGACCCAGACGTTAAATTCGGCGGCGGGGGTGGTGTTCCCCTGTTGAAAGAAGGCGCCGCTCATGTAAACGACGCGGTCGATGAGGGGGACGATACCGGGATCTTTTTCGATGGCGGCGGCGAGGTTGGTGGCTGGGCCGATGGCGGCAATGGTGATTTCGCCGGGGTTCTCCCGGACGGTACGAATGATAAAGTCAGCAGCGTCCTCTTTGACAGGCGATAAGGTCGGTTCGGCGGAAAAGCGCGCGCGATAGGCCGCCTGCCAACTGGACGGCTCGGGAAAATCAGCGGCCCCCGCGTAGGCAACATCGTGGCCGCGCCCGAAACGGCGGTATTCGTCTTTGATTTTGGCGAACCGTTCTTTGATGCGCATGGGGGGTGTGCCGACGACGACGGGGATGTCATCGCGCCCTAAGCCTTCAAGCTGTCGAATCGCGTTGGCGGTGCCGGCCTCTGCCCAGGTATTGCCGGTGACGATGGTGACACCCATGAGTTCAATTTGAGGAGACTGCAGGAGCATAAGCATGGCGACACCGTCGTCAAACATTTCGACCATGTCGCTGTCGAGGATGACGCGGGTCTTTTCGGCAGCCTCTCCTCGCAAGGGTACGGTGACGATGAGGCAGAAGAAGGCCAGACACAGGGGCAAGATTTTGCGGAATGTTAATGGGGTGCGCATGAGGGTCACTCCTTTTCGATAGGAAGAAGAAATTTTGGTGTAACTTATTTTATCATTAAAATGTAAGAGATGTAAATTTTTTATTTGCCCTCAAGACGTTGGCGGCGGTCCAGGCGGTGCCGGGCGACGAGGTTGGGAATGGCGACGCCGAGGGAGATGCCGATGAGAATAAGAACGGCTTCAATGCCGTCTTGTACTGCGCTCAAAAAGGTGGGGAGCGGCAAACTGCGGACATTGATCAGGGCGAAGAGAAGACGGTAAAGGGGAATACCGGGGATCAGCGGAATAACGCAGGGAATACTGATGACGTGAGTGGGAACGCGGAAATGGCGGCTGGCGGCAAGGGTGTACAGGCTGACGGCCGCCGCGCCGACGGTGGCGGAGGAAGGGAGGGGCAGACCGAGGCCTAAATTAAGAAGATTGCGGAGGCAGACGGCGAGGATGCCGCCGCCGGCGATTATGAGGAGGAGTCGAGGGGGGACGTTGAAGAGGATGGAAAAACCTGTGGCAGCGGATGCGGCGGCCAGGGCATAAATAAAATAGCTGGCGTCGGGAATGATGCTGAGGGTGGCGAAATCGGCGACATGCCCCAGCCGGATGGTGAGGACAATGCCGAAGGTCATGGCGCCGATGATGAGAACGGTATGTACAGCGCGGGTGATACCGGCTACGATATGGCTGTTGACGAGGTCGTCCACCGCGTTGATGAGGGGGATACCCGGAACAAAGCAAAGGCTGGAGGCGATCATGGGGAGGTAAGGTGTGCCGGAAAGAGAGAAGGGGATTAAGAGCCAAGCGGTGAAGGTCGCCGCAAAAGCGGCGGCGGCGATGCCGGCGTAAGGGTTGACCTCCCAGTGATTCAGGCGCCCCCGTACGCCGAAGCCGATGACGGCGGCGAAAGCGGTACACAAGGCGGCTCCCATATCGCCGCCGAAGAGGACGGACAAGGCGGCGCAGGCGACGGCCGTACCAAGGGCGCTGCATATCTGGGGATATCGGCGGGGGAGGCGTTCAATGCGGTCGAGGGCCGCTTCGTATGCGTCAAGGGAGAGATGGTTTTCCACCGCTTGGCGGGAAAGCCGGCTGACGGCGGTGATGATATCCATATTCGCGTCGTGTTTACGGCATTTAATGAAACTGGTATAGGCGTGGGTGTTATCGCTGACGGTGACCAGGATGGTGGTGTAGACGACATGAAGCGACAAGGCCGCAGCGGGGAGAGAAAAGAAGTCGCTGAGTTCTTTCATATCGCGGACGGCGCGGTTGGTATCGGCCCCGTTCTCCATGAGAAGCTGTCCGGTGTGGAGGATAAGGCGTAATTTCCGATGGATATCGGCATAAGGGGCAGGCTGGGGGATATCGTTCATGCTTCAGGTCTCCTTTCGGCGCGGGTCGAGGCCGTGTCGTTTTCTCTCAGAATTTTCTCTATCATAGCACAGGCACCTGGGCGGGGCAATCGTTCCGCTGCCTTATTTCCACTATATACGGGGCTAAGGATAGGGCGGGGCACAAGATGTCCGGTGGAAAAATTTTTTGATTTATGCTAAAATAAAGGGCGTATGTAGGGGCAGCAGGAGAAAGTAGGGGAAACCATGCCAAGCGATATGCATGTCCACACGACGTTTTCGGACGGCCGGCTTACACCGGAAGAGATCGTCGCCGCGGCTAAAGCGGCCGGACTTACCTATCTGGCAATTACCGATCACGATACCGTGGATGGCATTCGCCATCTTTACGAAGCGGGGCTTTACCCGCTGAAGACGCTGCGGCTCATCCCAGGCATTGAGTTCAGCTGCGAAGTGGACGGGCACGACGTCCATATTTTGGGGTACGATTTTGATATATACAATCAGGAGCTCATCGATAAGGTGACGGAGCTGTCGGAGTCGCGTTGGACGCGGTTCGCGCAGATGACAGATAAGCTTCAGGCGCTGGGGTACGATATCACGGAGACTGATGTCTTAGCCATCGCCGGAACCAGCCGCTCCATCGGACGGGCGCATGTGGCGCGGGCGTTGGTGAAAAAGGGGATTGTCCCGACGGTTCACGAAGCCTTCACCGAGTTGTTAGAATATGGGCGTCCGGCGTATATTCCGCATTTTCGCCTGCTGCCGGAAGAGGCGGTGGCGCTCATCCGGCAGGCCGGCGGCGTTCCGGTGCTGGCTCATCCTAAGTTGGTGCGGGATGACGAGCTGGTGGAGCGGCTCCTGGCTCTTGATTTTGGAGGAATAGAGGTTTACTACCCCCAGCATGACGCGGCAGACACGGCGCGGTATAAAGCGTTGGCGGAGCGGCACGGGATGCGGTTGACGGGAGGATCGGATTTCCACGCTCTGCCCCATCGAGAGCCTAAGGAATTGGGGCTGTTCACCATAGATGATACCTTGGCGGCGCCGTTCTTTCATCCGCCGGAAGCGTTGGAATAATGAGGAAAGAGGCCGCCGTCTGATCGAATCATCGACGAGGCGGCTATTTTGCGTAAGAGCAGGTGAAGATAAAGCATGGATGTCATTGCGTTAGTCGGCCCCAGCGGGACGGGCAAGAGCCATCGGGCGCTCATCGTCGCCCACAAGTACGATGCGGATGTCATTATTGACGATGGGATATTGATTAAAGAAGGAAAGATTTTAGCCGGCCGCTCGGCTAAGCACGAAAAGAGCCGCATCATGGCGGTGCGGCGCGCTATTTTCATCTTGCCGGGACATGCCGCCGAGGTGCGCGCCGCGCTGGAGCAGGCCGCGCCGCGCCGCGTCCTCATCATCGGGACCAGTGAGAATATGGCGCATAAAATCGCGAAGATTTTGAAATTGCCGCCCATTGAGCGGATCATCCGCATTGAGGATATTGCTACGAAAGCGGAGATGGAAAAGGCGGCGTTTTACCGCCTGAAAGAGGGAAAGCATATTATTCCTGTGCCTACCATTGAATTGAAGCCGCATTTTTCCGGCTATCTCATCGATCCCATTCAGTCGTTTTTCCGAAAATCACCGCGGCGGCGCCGCCGTCTGGGGGAAAAATCTATCGTTCGGCCGGTATTCAGTTATTATGGTAAGCTCATTATTGACGATTCGGCGGTGAAAGCCATTGTGGAGAGACTGATGGGGGATCGGGAATTCGTCAGCAAGGTGGGACGTATTCGGATACGTCATCTGACGGATGGCGGGGAAGATCGAGGGATCGAGGTATCCTGCGAGGTAGTGCTGCGCTACGGAAAGCATATTCCCACCCTCATTCAGCAGACGCAGGCAAAGATCAAGGAAGCCATCGAGTATATGACCGGCATGGTGGTACACGAAGTCAATATCATGGTCAAGACGCTCTATGTGAACGCCTGAGACGAAAAATCATAAAACGGGGGCGCTCGTGGTTCGTGTCCGCCGTGCCCTGAGGGGACGGCGCCAATGGCCGATGGGGCGCCTCTTTTTTGGTTGAGAGGGTGAGAAAGCGTATGCGTGGGGTTTTTGATATTGTGGGGCCGGTGATGATCGGCCCGTCCAGCTCGCATACGGCAGGCGCGGTGCGGCTGGGCCTGATGGCGCGGGCGATCTTAGGAGAAGAGCCGGTGCGGGCGGGGATACAGCTTACGGGCTCTTTTGCTCGGACGTACCGCGGCCATGGAACGGATAAGGCGCTGACGGCAGGGATTTTAGGCTTTATGCCGGACGATGTCCGCATCCGGGAGGCGCTTTCCTTAGCGACTTCTATGGGATTGGAGCTGGCGTTTCAAAAAGTGGATATTCCCGACGCGCCGCCCAATACGGCCGTCATTCATCTGACGGGAGCTGAAGGGCGTACCGTCAAGGTACAGGGGGCTTCCGTCGGCGGGGGGAACATCCGGATCACCGGAATTGATCGTTTTGCGGTGGATTTGACCGGTGAGCTCCCGGCGCTCATTACCATTCATCGGGATCAGCCGGGAGTCATGATGCGGGTGACTTCCATTCTGGCGGCAGAAGGGCTCAACATTGCGTTCATGCGCCTTTCGCGCCAGCGTCGGGGGGAGATGGCCATGATGATCTTAGAGCTGGATGAGCTGCCTTCTCGGGCGGCAGTTACGGCCTGTCGGGACTTAGATGTAGTGGAACAGGCCTTTGCCGTGCCGTCCATTGAATGAGGTGGAAGAATGATACGCTTTGAGACGATGGCCGAGCTGGTGAAATTGGCGGAGGAGAAGGCCGTACCGCTGTCGGAGATCGTGATCCGGAGCGAGGCGGAAAATACCCAACAGTCGCGCGTCGCGGTGCTGGCGATCATGGGAGAACAATGGCAGGTCATGAAGGAGGCCATTCAGCGCGGCGTTACAAATCGGGAGCGTTCGGTAAGCGGACTCACCGGCGGCGACGCGGCGAAACTTTTCATCCGTCAAAAAGAGGGCGGCTATCTGGGTTCCGCGGCGCTGGCGACAGCCGCTTATGCCGTCGGGGTGAGCGAAGTCAATGCCGCCATGGGACGTATTGTTGCCTGTCCCACCGCCGGTTCCTGCGGTATCGTGCCGGCAGTTCTCTATACGGCCATGAAGCAGGGCGCTGAGGAGAACGCGATCATCCAGGCACTGTTCACGGCGGCGGGGGTCGGTATGATCATCGAAGCGAATGCTTCCATTTCTGGTGCAGCCGGCGGCTGCCAGGCCGAATGCGGATCGGCGGCGGGCATG
>CAJPQU010000129.1 GCA_905372875.1 uncultured Schwartzia sp.
TCATTCTCACGGGGAAATTGGGGGATGTGATGCAGGAATCGGCGCAGGCGGCCCTCTCCTACATTCGCAGCCGGGCCCGGGAATTTCACTTGCCGGATGCTTTCTACGAGAAGCTGGATATTCATATCCACCTTCCCGAGGGCGCCGTTCCCAAAGATGGACCGTCGGCGGGAATTACTATGGCTACGGCTATGATCTCGGCGCTGACCCACAAAAAAGTGCGCCGGGATGTGGCCATGACGGGGGAGATCACCCTGCGGGGGCGGGTACTGCCCATCGGCGGGCTCAAAGAAAAAGCGCTGGCTGCTTATCGGGAAGGGATTAGCACCATCCTTTTACCGAAAGAAAATGCCCGGGACATCGAGGAACTTCCTGAATCTGTGCGCTGTAAGCTGCGGTTTATTCCGGTGGAGAACATGGACGAGGTGCTGCGGCATGTTTGGGAGCCGGCGTAATGGCGGAGCGGGTCATCGTCACGAAGGGAATGTATGTAGCTTCTGCTGTTTGCCGGGAACAATATCCGGCAGAACCAAAGCCTGAGATCGTGTTCATCGGCCGCTCCAACGTGGGGAAATCGTCCCTGATCAATTCCTTAACGCGGACGCACAATTTAGCCCGGGTGTCCTCCCAGCCGGGCAAGACCCAGACGATCAATTTCTACGATGTGGGCCTCAAGATCGCGGAGGAAGAGGGGCGGCGGGAGTTTTATCTGGTGGATCTTCCCGGCTACGGGTACGCGAAGATCGGTAAGAGCCAGCGGGAGATATGGCAGCGCTTCATCCGGGAATATCTCCTCTCTTCTTCGGCCATTCGTTTTGTCTGTCAGCTTATCGACGCTCGCCATGCGCCGATGGACTCTGATATTGAAATGTTTCGCTGGCTGGTGGCCCATGATCTGCCGGTGCTTCCCGTGGCTACCAAGGTGGACAAAGTGCGAAAGACGGCGCTGGAAAAACAGCTTACCGCCATTAAACGAAGTTTAGGGGTACCGGATCTCGATGTTCTCCCCTATTCTTCTCTGAAAAATGAAGGGCGTTCAGAATTGCTTGACGTCATCGCGTCGGCTTTGGTACAATAAAGACGACGATATTTTATCAGGGGAGATGAGGGGGATGCTGACAGAAGAGGATAAGACACTGCTCAACGCGGTGCAGGGAGATCTGCCCATCGCGTCGCATCCGTTCGCGGCGCTGGCGGAGCAGCTGGCTACGGACGAGGAAACGCTTCTTACGCGCTTACGGGCGCTCATGGCAGCAGGCTATGTGCGGCGGATGGGCGCGTATTTTCAATCGGAGGCGCTGGGCTATCAGGGATCGTTAGTGGCGCTGGAGGTGGAACCGGCCCGCTTGGAGGAGGTGGCGGCGGCAGTGAACCGCTATCCGGCGGTGACCCACAACTACGAACGGAACGGCGCGCTCAATCTGTGGTTCACGTTGCAGGTGGCTTCAGATCGTGAACGGGAGGATGTTTTGACGGCAGTCGCCGCGCTGCCGGGGGTGCGCCGATGTCTTAACTTGCCCTCGGAGAAAAAATATAAAATTTGCGTGCAGTTTGATCTGCATTAAGGAGGCGGGGGCGATGCTCGACGAGACGGACAAAGCCATCGTTCGCACGATGCAGAATGATATTCCGCTGGTGGCTCGGCCTTATGCCGCTATGGCCGACGCTTTGGGGCTTTCGGAAGAAGAATTTCTGTGGCGGCTGAAACGGCTCAAAGAGGAAGGAAAGCTGCGGCGTATCGGTGTTGTCTTGCAGCATCGACGGGCCGGATTTACGGCCAATGCCCTCTGCGTCTGGCAGGTGCCGGAGGCGAGGGTGGACGCAGTGGGGGCGGCGGTCAGCCGGGAATCGGCGGTATCTCACTGTTACACTCGGACGCCCGCCCCGGACTTTCCCTATAATTTTTATGTCATGATTCACGCCCAGAGCCGCGAGGTCTGCGAGGCCATTGCTGACCGCATTACGGCGGACCACAGCCTCAGTGAACGGCAGATCTTCTATTCCGTGCGGGAGTGGAAAAAAATTTCCATGAAGTATTTTTTGAATCAGTGACATTCCTAAGGAACGGCGGCCGTCGGCAACAGGGCCGCCGTTCCTTTATGCCTTGACGCTGCCGGATTTTTCGGGCTATAATACGTTTACGGAAGCGCTGATACATTCAGCACCGCCACTGGGCACATCTTTCCCGTCCTTTCGGCGGAGACAAATCTTCCGCATAGCCCCCCCGCTATGCGGCCGGTTTGTCTCCTTGATGGGGCGAGATCTGCGCCAATCGACGGACTTCATTTTATCAGCGCTTCCTTAGAGCTTAGCGCAGGGGCTGCCGGAAAGTTTTGGCGGGCCCCCTTTTGGCGTGACGGGGTGGACGAGATGAAGGCATTATTCAGGGCCATGGGGCAGGATGCCAAGGTAAGGGAAATGGAAAACCGCTTTTCTCAAGGAAGCGGACAGAATTTTTTGTACGGCGCGTCAGGAACGTCTTTGGGGGCGGTTTTCGCAGCGGCCTATACAGCACATCCGCGTCCTTTGGTGATTCTGACGCCGGATCGGTCGACCCTTTTGGCTTGGCAGGAAGATCTGACCAGCCTTTTACCTTCGGCGGCCATTGTAGAGCTGCCGGAGGTGGATATGGTCACCTTCACGGCGGCAGCCAAGAGCGTGGATCTCATGGCGCGGCGCATGGATGTGCTGGGGCGGCTGATGCGGCGCGAACCGGTCATCGTGCTGGCGCAGATTTCGGCCGCGGTGCAAAAAAGCATTTCCCGACAGGACTTTGAACGGCTCAGTCTGCGCCTGAAATTAGGAGATACCATCGAGCGGGACGAATTCCTGCGCCGCCTGGTTCGGTTGGGCTATGAGGCGGCACCGGAAGTGGAACGCATGGGGCAGTTCAGCGCCCGGGGAGGCATCGTGGATGTTTTCCCTATCAATCAGATGGCGCCCCTGCGGGTGGAGTTTTTCGATGATGAAATCGATTCGCTGCGGGAATTTGATATCGTGACGAAACGTTCCCAGCGCAACATGGAGGCGGTGAATGTCCTGCCGCTGGCGGGAACGGATGCGGGGGGAAAACCGGAGCTGTTTCTTTCCTATCTAAATAGTGAGGGAGTCGTACTCTTTCATGAACCCGTGCGCCTCCGTGAGGCCGTCGAGCGGCTGGTACGGGAAAACCCCGAGGCGAAACGTCAGCTTTTCACATGGGAAGAACTCTTGGCGGGGGCGGCGGGGAGAACGGTTTTCTACGCGGCGCTGATGCTGCAAAATATTCCCGAGACGGCGCTGGATGCCGTCATCAGCCTGACGGCCCAGGCGACGCCGTCTTATCAGCGGCAGTTTGATCTTTTGACGGAGGATTTGCGCACTTGGCTCGAGGAGAAGCGGCGGGTGCTGATCCTCATGGGCGATGGGGAAAAGGCGGCCTCCATGAAGGAAATGCTGGCGGCCCGCCGCCTTCCGGCGGCAGCGCCACTGAATCCCGACGATCTGCCGCCGGTGGTGGTAACGGTAGCGGAAGGGACGTTGGGGCGGGGCTTCGTGCTGCCGGAGGCGCAGCTGACGGTGCTTACGGAAAAGGATATCTTCGGCCGTCAGAAGAAGAAGCTTCGTCCGCCGGCTTCCCCTTCAGGAGCAAAGATCGCCCATTTTCGGGAGATTCAGGCGGGAGATTACGTCGTTCACGTGAATCACGGCATCGGAAAATATCTGGGCGTGGTGACGTTGGACGTGGGCGGGGTGAAACGGGACTATCTCCACATCCAGTATGGCGGCGACGATAAGATTTTCGTTCCCACGGACCAGGTGCAGCTCCTGCAAAAATACATCGGTTCTGAGGGAGAGGCGCCGCGCCTTTCCCGTATGGGTGGGGGTGAGTGGAACAAGGCCAAGGCTCGGGCGAAAGCTTCGGTGGAGGACATCGCCAAGGATCTTATCCGTCTTTACGCAAAGCGGCGCGAGGCCGCTGGATTTGCTTATCCGCCGGATACGCCGTGGCAGCGGGAATTTGAAGAGGCGTTTCCTTACGAAGAAACGCCGGATCAACGTACGGCCGTGGAGGAGATCAAGCGGGATATGGAGCGCCCGCTCCCCATGGACCGCCTGCTCTGCGGCGACGTGGGCTTCGGTAAGACAGAAGTGGCCCTGCGGGCGGCCTTCAAGGCCGTTATGGGGGGGCGGCAGGTGGCCATTTTAGTTCCCACCACTGTACTGGCTCAGCAGCATTATCAGACCCTAACGGCGCGGTTTCAAAATTTTGGCCCCTCAGTGGGGGTCATCTGCCGTTTCCGTACGGTGAAGGAACAGCGGGAAACATTGGAACGGGTACGGGACGGCCGCATTGACATCCTCATCGGCACCCACGCGCTGCTCAATCAGCGCCGGGTAAAATTTCGGGATTTAGGGCTCCTCATCGTGGACGAAGAACAGCGCTTCGGAGTGAAGCAGAAGGAAAAGATCAAGAAGCTGTCCGTGGGCATCGACGTCCTGACACTGTCGGCCACGCCTATCCCCCGCACCCTCCACATGTCGTTGGTGGGGGCCCGGGATATGAGCGTCATCGAAACGCCCCCGGCGGAGCGTTTTCCCATTCAGACTTACGTCATTGAGGCCAATGACGGGATCATTGCCGAAGCCATTCGGCGGGAAATCAAGCGGGGAGGACAGATTTATTTCGTTTACAACCGCATCGAAACCATTGAGCGCATGCGCCAACACCTTTCGGATATTGTGCCGGAGGCTCGGATACAGACGGCTCACGGGCAGATGCCGGAAGCGCATTTGGAGCGGGTGATGCTGGATTTCTATGAGGGGAAATACGATATCCTGCTTTCCACCAGCATTGTGGAAAACGGCCTCGATGTGGCTAACGCCAACACCATTATCGTTTACCATGCAGATTATTTCGGCCTTTCGCAGCTCTATCAGATGCGGGGGCGAGTGGGCCGTTCCACGCGCATGGCCTTCGCCTACTTCGTTTACCAGCGGGACAAGGTGCTGACGGAAACGGCGGAAAAGCGCCTGCAGGCGATGAAAGAATTTGCCGAGTTGGGGGCGGGCTTTAAGATCGCCCTGCGGGATCTGGAAATCCGGGGAGCGGGCAACCTCTTGGGATCGGAGCAGCACGGCCACATTGCCACCGTCGGTTTTGAGATGTACTGCCAGCTGCTGGACGAAGCAGTGCAGACGCTAAAGTATGGAAAACCCCGGCTGGAGGCGCCCGAGCCGGTGATCGACATCGCAGTGGAAGCCTACATCGACGGCGGCTACTTGGCGGATGCCATGCACAAGATTGAGATTTATCAGCGGGTGGCGGCCATCCGAACCGAAGAGCAGATCAGCCGTCTCACGGAGGATCTTACCGATCGTTTTGGCGCGCTGACGCCGCCCGTTCGAAGGCTTTTGGCGGTGGCGCGGATCAAAAATTATGCGCGGAATTTAGGCATTCGATCCATCGTGGAGAAG
>CAJPQU010000130.1 GCA_905372875.1 uncultured Schwartzia sp.
CGCAAAGGGCTTAAAGGGGCGGTGCTTATCCCGGCGAAGCCGCGCCACGGCCGCCGCGCTTAAGGCGTCGCAGCAAAGATGAAAGCCGCCGATCCCCTTGACGGCCACGATGCCCCCGGCGGCGATCCGCCGCCGGGCCTCGGTGATGGCCGCGCCGCCCCGCGCCTCGCTGTCCAGAAGATAAACTTCGGGTCCGCAGTCGGGGCAGCACACGGGCTGCGCATCATAGCGCCGGGAGGCCGGATCGTCATACTCGGCAGCGCAGGAGCAGCACATAGGGAAAGCCTTCATGCTGGTATTTTCCCGATCATAGGGCATGGCGTCTAAAATGGTGAGCCGCGGGCCGCAGGCCGTGCAGTTGATAAAGGGGTGAAGATAGCGGCGATCTGCGGGATCAAAAAGTTCCCGGCGGCACTTTTCGCAGACGGCAATATCGGGAGACACGAAAACCGCCCCCCGCTCCGACGCGCTCTCCACGATGGCGAACCCATCCGCCGAGAAGGGCGGCAGCGCCTCCTCCGTCACCCGCAGAACCGCCGACCGTTCCGGCGCTTCTTCCGTCAAAGCGCGGCGAAAATCCGCCATGGCCGCCCTCCGCCCCTGGGCCAGAATTTCCACATACGGGCCCTTGTTGGCGACGCTCCCCGAAAGCCCGTGGGCCGTCGCCAACCGGCTCACAAAGGGGCGAAACCCCACCCCCTGCACGATACCAAACACCCGGTACCGCCGCGTCAGGCTCTCTTCGCCCGCCGCCGCGCCGCCGCGCTCCATCGCCTCACCCCCTCGCGTCTATCGATCCGTCCCTATCGCCAGTATATCACACAGCAGAAACTTTCGATACGGTCGAAAAACTGCCGCAAAAAAACCAGTCTCCCGTCCAGTAAAGAAAGCCCTGATAAAAGTAACCTCATATCCTGACGCATCTTTTTTCCCTCTCTGCGTCCAGTTTGTTTCCTTGGCAGGACAAAAATTCTGCCCCAATCTGGCAGACTTCCTTTTATCCGCGTTGCCTTGAAAAACGGCGGCGCGTCCCCTATAATGGAAGGAGAAGAGGAAATTAAGAGAGAACGAAGCGGGAGGAGACAGCGGCATGCGGGACAGAACGCGACAGAAAATAGCGGAACTTATCGAGCGGTATCCAGTGCTGGCGGTATGCCGGGCGGATATCGAAGCGGCGGCAGCGGCGCTGTGCCGCACCTTCGCCGCGGGAAATAAGCTCTTAGTCTGCGGAAACGGCGGCAGTGCGGCGGACGCGGAGCACATTGTCGGTGAGTTGATGAAAGGTTTTTTGAAGCCCCGGCGGCTGTCCGCGGCCATGGGAGAAAAATTGCGGGCTGCGTTCCCGGAAACGGGGAACTATCTCTACGAAAATTTGCAGGGCCCCCTTCCCGCCATTTCTTTAGTGAATGCCGTGTCCCTCAACACGGCCTTCGCCAACGATCAGGCCCCGGATCTCACCATGGCGCAGCAGGTCTTAGGCCTCGGCCAGGCGGGAGACGCCCTCTTAGGCATCAGCACCTCGGGGAATTCGGCGAACGTACTCTACGCCACGCAGGTGGCGCGGGTACAGGGCCTCACCGCCATCGCCCTGACGGGGGAAAGCGGCGGAAAGCTGAAAGACATCGCCGACATCACCATCCGGGTACCGGCCCGGGAGACTTTCAAAATTCAGGAGTACCATCTGCCGGTCTACCACGCCCTCTGCATCGCGGCAGAGGAAGAATTTTTCGGCCGGGAAGGCTGAGACGGCTCCGGCGGGGATGGTGCCTGCCGAAAACGAAGGATCCTAAAGTCACGCCCTTCCCGGCAAACCACCCCCCGGAAAGAGTACGGCGGCCGAGAGAACTCCGGCCGGGTTCCGAAAGGAGGGCCTTGCATGAAAAAGCGAATGCGCCTCGCCCGCCTAGGGCGGACAGCGTCCCTATTCTGCCTCGCGGCGCTGTTCTGCCTCTGCCTCAGCAGCACAGTCGCCGCAGCAAAACGCGACTGGACTGACCGAGAATATGATTTTTCCCAGGCGCGCCGCATTCTGCTTTTTGATTTGAACACGGCTAAAATGCCGGACAGTCCCGTTGACCGGCGCCAGGCAGAAGACATCTTCACGCGCGCTGTCCAAAACAAATTAGGCGGACGGCTGATAAGCCTTGAGGAGGCGGCCCATCTTTTAGGTTCGCAGCTCGACACCGACGTGACGTCTCTCCTCTCCTCTGATCGGGAAAAGGCGGCGGCGCTCATCCGGGAACACGTCCAACAGGTGGCGGACGTCTGGATCGAGGGCCGTGTCGATACCTGGGAAGACGATTCCTTCCTTCAGCCCGCCTACACGGAGTGGGAGCAGAGAGCCTATACCCGTATTTTGCGGGACAGCGAAGGCAAGACCTACGAGGAAACCTACTACGTCACCGTGCCGGTCTATTATCCGGCCCGGCAGATATGGTATTCGGGCATCCAGGTGACCTTTGAGGTGCGCGACGCAGCCTCTGGCCGGCTCCTCATGGCCCGAGAAGATGACCGGGGGCGCGAGGGCTCCCATCAGCAGGACAGCATGTTCAAACGCATCTGCAACTCTTTTTACAGCGATCTGGCAAAGAAAATCCGCATCGCCGAAAAGGCGGCAGCCGAAGAGGGGAAAGGGTCCGGCCACGACAATCCCCTCAGAAAAGACATCCCAAGAAAGGAGAACTCGCCATGAATTACAAGAAGATCTTAGTCCCGCTGGACGGCTCGGAAGCATCCCGGCGGGCGATGGACGAGGCCATGTATTTGGCCGGCCTGAGCGGCGCGACGCTGCTCTTTCTTCATGTCGTGGACCTCAACAAGGAGCTCCCCACCCCGCAGCGCATCTGGGAAGAAAGCAACTCCCTAAAAGAGTGGGAAAAAGCGGGGGCAGAGAAGCTCTCGAGCTTCGTCGTCGGCTTAGACGACAAGATCCGCCATGATGATATCGTCGAGGTGGGGTCGCCGGGCAAGGTGATCAATCGGATCGCCCAAGAGAAAGGCTGCGATCTCATCCTCATGGGAAGCCGGGGCCTCAACGTCTTGGAAAACATCGTCCTGGGCAGCGTGAGCCAATACGTTCTCGCCCACGCCCCCTGCCCGGTGATGGTGGTGCGGTAAACCAAACAACGGCATACGAAAAAGACGGCGGCCCGGGGGAAATGTTTCTCCCGGGCCGCCGTCTTTTTCGTACGGTCAGCGCCGATTTTAGGCAAGTAACCTCTGATAGGAGAAAGAAACTGAATGTATCAGGGGTTCCGTAAGTTTTCTCACAGGGTACCGAAGATGCGGTCTCCGGCATCGCCGAGGCCGGGCACGATGTAGCCGTGTTCGTTCAGGCGCTCGTCGATGGCCGCCACATAAATGGGCACGTCGGGATGGGCCGCATTGACCACCCGAATGCCCTCCGGGGCCGATACCAGGCACATCAGCACCATTGTTTTCGCCCCACGCTCCTTCAGCATGGTCAGCGCCGCCGCCGAGGAACCGCCGGTGGCCAGCATGGGATCCACGACGATGAGGGTACGCTCCGCCACGTCCGGCGGCAGTTTACAGTAATATTCCACAGGCTTCAAGGTCTTCGGATCTCGGTAGAGGCCAATGTGCCCCACCCGCGCCGCGGGAATAAGATTCAAGAGGCCTTCCAGCATCCCCAATCCGGCCCGCAGGATGGGAATGATTCCCACCTTTTTCCCCGCTAATTTCTTGGCGCGGCACTTGGCCACCGGCGTCTCAATCTCCACCTCCCGCAGCGGGAAATCCCGGGTGATCTCATAGCCCATCAGCATGGAGATTTCTTCCAAAAGCTCCCGAAAATCTTTGGAACCGGTCTCTTTCTCCCGCATGAGGGTCAGCTTATGCTGGACGAGGGGGTGGTCGACAAGGTGAACCTTCAAATCGTCAGTCATGGGTCATGCCTCCTCGTAGAGCGGATATTTACGGCAAAGGGCGGCGACTCGGGCGCGGGCTTCCTCTTTCGCCTCGGCGCTGTCCGGATGCGTGAGCGCCAGCGCGATGATGCCCGCCACTTCCCGCATATCGTCCTCCTTAAAGCCTCGAGTGGTGAGCGCCGGAGAGCCCAGCCGCAGCCCGCTGGTAACGAAGGGCGAAAGGGGTTCAAAGGGGATGGTATTGCGGTTCGCCGTAATCCCCACTTCATCCAAAAGGATCTGGGCTGCCTTGCCGGTGATGTTCTTCGAGCGGAGATCCACGAGCATCAAATGGTTGTCCGTGCCGCCGGTGACGATGCGAAACCCGTCCTGCATCAGTGCCTCCGCCAGCGCCGCCGCGTTTTTCACCACCTGCGCCGCGTATTCCTTAAAGGATGGGGCCAGGGCCTCCCCTAACGCCACCGCTTTGGCGGCGATGACATGCATCAAGGGACCGCCCTGAATGCCGGGGAACACCGCCTTATTGAACTGCTGGCCAAATTCCGCGTCCCGGCAGAGGATCATCCCCCCCCGAGGCCCGCGCAGGGTCTTGTGGGTCGTCGTCGTGACCACATCGGCGCAGGGAAGGGGGCTGGGATGAAGTCCCGCCGCCACCAATCCGGCGATATGAGCCATGTCCACCATGAAGTACGCCCCCACCTTTTTGGCGATCTCCGCCATCCGGGGAAAATCTATGATCCGCGCATAGGCCGAAGCGCCGGCCACGATCATCTTCGGGCGGCATTCCTCCGCTGTCTTTTCCAAAAGATCGTAGTCGATGCGCTCCGTTTCCTTATCCACACCGTAAGGAACGATCTTAAACCATTTGCCGGACATATTCACCGGGCTGCCGTGGGTGAGATGGCCGCCGTCGGTGAGATTCATGCCCATCACCGTATCGCCGGGCGAGAGGAGGGCGAAGAACACCGCCATATTCGCCTGCGCCCCAGAATGGGGCTGCACGTTGGCGTACCCCGCACCGAAGAGGGCCTTCGCCCGGTCGATGGCCAGCTGTTCCGCCCGGTCGACGAACTCACAGCCGCCGTAATAGCGCTTGCCAGGATAGCCCTCGGCATATTTATTGGTCAGGACGCTGCCCTGCGCCTCCATGACCGCTCGGGATACGATGTTCTCCGAAGCGATGAGTTCCAATTTGCTCCGCTGCCGCGACAACTCGTCGTCGATGTGCTTTTTCAGCTCCGGGTCCGCCTTTGCCAACGTGTCCATTAAACTCATGAAACAGCCTCCTCAAAAGATATGTATTTTTCTATCTGTCCCGCCGTATGTCTACAGGGGGCCCGACCCGCCCTAAGGTGCCGACTCCCGGGTCAGGCGCTGCGCCCCGCCGCCGGCGGGAAAAACACGCAATGTTTCATTGTCCCGCCTCTTAAAAAATCGTCAGCGCTCTTCCA
>CAJPQU010000131.1 GCA_905372875.1 uncultured Schwartzia sp.
CCGGGGATTGAAACAGGTATTCAGGAAGTTCGCCGCTTTCCTGCGCTCGATCTATCAGGCATTTACGTCGGATGGCGGCCGGGCGTCGATGGAAGTGGAGCGGGTAATGGATCGGATGATCGCCACGGACGAAGAAATTGAAGAGGCGGCGCAAGACAAGAGATATCGCGACTTTACGAAAGCGGGCGGGGAAAAGCTCCTTCGGGAAAGCGATAAATCCACCTATCAGCGCTGGCATGAAAAAGCGAAGGCTGAAGCGAAGGAACGCCTCCGGAAGGTGGTAACGAAAAAGCTGGAACGAGAACGAAAAGCGAAACTGTCTGCGGAAATCAAAAACGAAGAAGAACGCTTTCGGACGAAGCTCTATGAGGAACCCATCTACCAGGCGCGCGAAGCCGTGGAGATGGCGAAGGACGAGAAAGCAGCGCTTCTCTTTTACCCGACGGTAGAAGAATATCGAGAACAGGATCAAAAAGCTTCGGCGATGGAAACGCTGGTCAAAGAACACATGGAGGACTATCGCCGGACGCGGGAAAAGGCGCTTTTAGAGAACGCCATCACACCGGACGAAGTGGAAAAGGCGATGGCAGGTACGGAGTATCACGCCCGGCTGATGGCCTACGAGGCGAAGGCCTTCGCCAAACAGGCGGACGCCCTGCGTCGCATCAGCGGGAAAGCGCAGGCGGCCATGGAGGAAGTGGAGGAGAAGATTGAGGAGATGCCGGAGGCCGGTCGGGCGTCCGCAGAAGAGGCGGAGTTGACAAAAGAAGAGGTCACTGCCCGGATTAAAGAAGCAGTTCAAGGAATGGACGAAAAGGACATTCCGAAAATCCCGATTCAAGATGCCCACCGCTTTGATAGACTTGAACAAAAGGATATTTTTACTGCCGCGCTCAAAGAAATGGAAAAATTAGCTACTGAGAAAATCATCGATCCGCTGGGGAATAAAGTTTATTTCGCCCCAGGAAAGACAGAAACCTTGGAGAGCTATGTCCTGCATTTAACTGCGGGAAAAGGGAAACCTATAGAAGATATTCGCATCAAGCGTGTGCTTGGGCTTTCCTTGGCAAGAGAAACGATAGCCAATCCCTTAGCTATTATCGTGCAAGAGAATGGTCGGAAAGCTTATCTGGCACTATATTCAGACGGTAAAGATTTTCACAACAACATCATCGTTGGTGTCGAGGAAGGACAAGCGGGGCGCGTCGTCACATCGACACTGGCAGCAGATAAAAAAAGCGACAAGAAAGCCGCTGTGCGCGAGTTCAAAAAGCGCATCAGCGGCTCCAAGGAAGTTCTATATATATGGGAGGGGCTGTCCGGGCATTCGCGTCCCTCCTCCGAAACATGGGCTTCGACGCTTAATGCCAAGCTCCACCCGTCCGGCAACTTTAGTATAGCAGAGGACGACGGGAAAAGCAAGGGGGCGGGGAAAAGCGAAAAGAAAACGGATACGGCGAAGGAGAAATACAGCGCCCGGGATCTCTATCGCGCGATTCACCGCCTGCGGTCGGCGCACCGCTGGGGGGCGGAGGAGCTTTCGGCCATCGACGCCTTAGGGAAGGCGGCTTCCAAGGCCGACCTGAAAGCGGCGTGGGGGAAGGCCAAGGAGCTCCTTACCACGGAGCATTTAGCAGAGCAGGAGCTAAAGGAGGCCCTCCGGGGGCAGAGCCAGCTCTATCGGGAATTGGCCAGAAAAGAGATCGCCAACATGACGATCACGGAGGCATCGGCCATCATGACGTTCCGGCGCCAGGAAAAGGAGAGCGCTGCGCGCGTGGAGCGGCTGGTCAAGGCGGAGAACTGGGCGGCGGCAGAAAAGGAAAAGCAAAAGCAGATGATGGCTGCCGCGCTGGTCGCCGAATCGCGAAAACTCCGGGAACGCGTGGACATCCTCAAACGAAAGCTCGAAGGGTACCTGAAAGGAAAGGAGAAGCTTCCACCATCGGAGGGGTATTGGCTGCACCATTTAGCCTATCTTTTGCGGCTGACGGATGAAGATGTGGCGGCCCCTGCCAAGCTGGAGAAATTAGGAACGATGCGAGAAAGGCTTTCGGCGGGACTCGATACAAAAGCGGGCGAAGGTGGAGAAGATCCCTTGGCGGCGCTTGAGAAAATAGCGTCCAGCGCTTCAGAAAACGGCTATTTCGGCATGACGCTGAAAGATTTTGAAGAGGCGGCGCAGGGAATGGCGATCCTCTACGTCACCGGACGGGACAAAAACAAGATGAAAACCATGGCCGGGCGTACCATTGAGGAGATCGTCGACGAAATCCTCGGCGATCCGACGAGCCTTCTGGGCGATATCAGCGTCACGCAGCATAAAGTCAATGACGACGAGGGCGGCCTCGGCTATAGCGGCATTTTGGCGAAAGCGCCGAAGATCGGGCACGTCATGGCGACCGCCGGGCAACGGTATTTAGCGGCGACGATGAAACCGGAGCTGATGATGGAGCTCTTAGGAGAAAAGGCGCATCGGTATCTTTACGGGACACTGGAGCGGGCGGCAGAAAAGGAATCCATCATGACGGCCAGCGCCATGGCCAAAGTGGATGAAATCGTCGGCGCATACACGAACGCGGAACGAAGAAAATGGCAGGAGCAAAACATTCCATGGTTCGAGGGGGAAATGATCTCAAAGGAAAACATCCTGGCCATGGCGCTGAACCTTGGCAATGAGATCAACCGGAGCCGGCTGGCCGAAGGCTTTTCCGACATGGAGCATATCCATCCTATTGAGGAGATCGTCGCCCGGGTGGAGCAGCACATGGAGGAGAAGGACTGGAAATTCGTCCAAGACATCTGGGATTTCCTCGGCACCTATTGGCCGGAGACGGTGCGCATCGAAATGATCATGAACGGCACCGAGCTGCATCCGCAGCCAGCGAAAGCCTTTACAGCCCGGACGAAGACAGGCCAAGAGATCAAGATGAAGGGCGGCTATTACCCTATCGTCTACAACGCCATGAAGAATATGAAAGCGATGGACCAGACGATCGACGAAGCAGCCAAGTACAATATGGCTGGCGCGGCGGCGCTCTCGACGGGATTGAGCTCAACAAAGTCCCGCACACAGGCGGAGATCAAACGGCGGCCGCTCCTCCTCTCGCTACGGGTGATCCCAAAACACCTGGGAGAGGTGATCCACAATCAGAGCCATCGTATCGCTTGCCGGGACGTCTATCGGATCATCAACAGCGGGGCCTTTTCCAACTATGTAACAAAACGCATGGGCGAACCGTTTTACACGAATCTGAAACAGTGGGCGATCGATGTCTGGCAGACGCAGAGCGCGCAATTTAACCAGGCGGAAGGCAATATCAATAAACTATTGCAAGGCTTACGCTCCAATGCAGCTTTAGCGATTATGGGGTATCGCATGTGGCCGGTGGTGGAAAACGCGACGAATATTTTCCCGGGGATGCACCAGATCGGCGCGGCTAACATGCTGTCCGCCGTCGGGGATTTCTACGCGAATTTCGGGACATATAAAGAGCTGCTCCATAAATCCGTGTTCATGGCCAGCCGTATCGATCATCTGGATCGAGATCTAAAGCGCCAGCGCCGGATGTTTGAAAAAGATGGTACGGCGCCGGAATGGCTGAAAGATCATGCCTACTGGTGCATGGAGAAAACCGATCTCATGTTCTCCGCGCCGCTTTGGTGCCGGGCCTATAAAGACGCGTTCGCGCCGAAACTGGCCGAAGTCATGGCAGAGAACGAGGCGGCGAAAAAAGTGATCGACGAGGCCTACGAGGAAAAACAGAAGGCGGACGCGTTAGTTTACGATCTCATAGCGCGGCAAAAGAAGATCGAGGAAGAGCTGACGCGACGCCATCACAGCACACCCCTTACGGAGGAGACGGAATTTTCCCGGATGCCGAAGGATGAGCTTACGGCGGAAGCCTTCCGACTGAACGGCGACATCGCCGAAGCCGAGCGCACAGCGGCCGAGAAAGGGCAGCGGCTGGAGCTGGTCAGCGGGCGGGAGATCAAGACGCCGAAGGAAATGAATAAAGAAGCGGAAACGCGGGCCATCTTCGCTGCTGATAAGACCGTGCGCGAAGTCTTCGGCTCGGGGGATGTGAAAGACCTGGCGAGCATCCAGAAGGGCGGCGAGCTGAATAAGCTCTTCACTATGTTCTACGGGTATTTTTCCGTTCAGGCGAATGCGATCATAAAGGCTTACTATCGGGGGCGGAGCGCGAAAAGCTGGGCGCCCTTGGCGTCGGTTATCCTATATCGGATTTTTCTCACGTCGGCTTTGGCCACGCTGATGCGGATGGTGCTCATGAGCGAAGGGGACGACGATAAGGATAAATACCGAAAGGATAAAGACGGCAATAAGATTGAAATTCCTACAGCCGAGCGCATTCTGAAACAATACGCCAAGAATACGCTGTCGACGGCCACGGGGATGATGGTCGGCGTCCGGGACATCGGGAATTTTTACATTAACATGGCGTTTGAGGGAACGGATTACGGCCGGGGAATGGCGCTTTTTGGCAGCGCTGTGTCGAGGGCCTTCCAGGAGAGCTCAATGCTCTCCAAGCTACTGATGGCCAGAGAGGAGGTCAACGAAAAAGCAAGACTGGCGGAAGAGAAGCGAAAGGCCAGATACGACAAGATGACGGCGCGGCAGAGAAAGAAATTCGACGAGGAGCAAAAATACCGGCGGCCGCCAAAGAAAATTACCTGGTTGGACATCAGCCGTTCGGCAGCCATGACGGGAACGTATCTCACGGCTAACAAGTTCGGCGTAACCGATACGATGACGAACGCGGTATTTTCGACGATGCAATATCTCTGGGACGACGACGGCCGCTACGAAAAGACGCTGTGGAATATGATCGTTCATTCCGCAATCTTTGCAAAAAAGCCGGTAAAGCGGATCATTCCGGAGCGCCCGAAGAAAGAAGAAAAGAGAAGGAGGAGAAGTAGATGATTGCAAGCACGAAAACAAAAGTGATTTACCTTGGCAACGGGGAAACAAAAGAATTCCCTATAACGTTCGGCTATGCGGATCCGGCCACGGTGAAAGCGGGGATCTACGATCCGGCCACGGATCAGACGACGGAGCTGACGAAAGATTATTACGTAGACACGGTGCGAAACTCGGTCTTTTATCCAGGCTACGCCCCGGGGCAGGCGCCGCCGGAAAGCGAGCAGCCCGGGCCGCTGCCCGCGCCGAAAAAGCTGGTTGTCTACCGCGTGACACCGATGGATCAGACGATCGACCTCGGCACGAAAT
>CAJPQU010000132.1 GCA_905372875.1 uncultured Schwartzia sp.
CGCGCATGAGGCGCGGCGTCAATTCTTCATTAGTCAAACGATTTTCCATGTCCGCAATATTTTTTATCTTGCCGAGGAACCACTTGTCAATTTTCGTGATGGCGTATATCTCCTCCACGCTGCTGATCCCACGGCGCAGGGCTTCCGCAATGACAAAGAGGCGCTGATCGTTTATCCGGTAAAGATTCTTTTTGACCCGTTCGTCGTCCCATTCCGCCATGCCATCCATGTGCAGACGATGTACACCGATCTCTAAGGAGCGCACCGCCTTAAGGAGCGCCCCCTCAAAGCAGCGATCGATGGACATTACCTCGCCGGTGGCCTTCATCTGCGTGCCAAGCGTGTGATCGGCATAAATGAATTTGTCGAAGGGCCAGCGGGGGAATTTGACCACGCAGTAATCAATGGCCGGTTCAAAGCAGACTTTCGTCTTTTGGGTGACGGCATTGGTAATTTCATCCAAGGTATAGCCAATAGCGATCTTGGCCGACACCTTGGCGATGGGATAGCCAGTGGCCTTGGATGCCAACGCGGAGGAACGGCTTACCCGGGGATTGACCTCAATGACGTAATAGGATTCACTGTTGGGATCAAGGGCATACTGGGCGTTGCATCCGCCCTCAATGCCCAGTTCCCGGATAATCCGCAGACTGGCGGTGCGCAGCATTTGCGCCTCCCGATCCGTCAAGGTCTGGGTCGGCGCCACCACGATGCTGTCCCCCGTGTGAACCCCCACCGGATCCACATTTTCCATATTACAAATGGTAATGCAGTTGTCGTTGCCGTCCCGCATGACCTCGTACTCAATCTCTTTCCATCCGGCCACGCTGCGCTCGATGAGAACCTGCCCGATCATGCTGTATTTCAGACCTTTGATAACGATCTCAATGAGTTCTTCCTCATTCTCCGCGATGCCGCCGCCAGTTCCCCCCATGGTGTAGGCGGGACGGACGATGATGGGATACCCGATGGTTTCGGCAAAGCGGACGGCGGCGGCCACATCTTCGACGATGGTACTTTCCGGCACCGGTTCCCCCAACTTCTGCATGGTTTCCTTGAAAAGTTCCCGATCTTCCGCTTTTTTGATGGCTGTCAGAGAGGTCCCCAAAAGCTCGACGCCGTATTTTTCCAAAATCCCCTTTTCCGCTAATTGGACGGCCAAATTTAGCCCGGCCTGTCCCCCTAAGGTCGCCAAGAGGCCCTCGGGACGCTCCTTACTTACGATCTCTTCCAAAAAATCGACGGTCAACGGCTCAATGTACACCCGGTCAGCAATGTGGGTATCGGTCATGATGGTGGCCGGGTTGCTGTTGACTAAGACAACCTCTAACCCCTCTTCCTTGAGGGCGCGGCAGGCTTGAGAACCGGCGTAATCGAACTCCGCCGCCTGTCCGATGATGATGGGGCCGGAACCGATGACCATAACTTTTTTCAGGTACGCTTTTTTCGGCACGATTAGTCCTCCTTCCCCAAGAGCCCCATGAACTCATCGAAGAGATACGTGTTATCGTCCGATCCCGGCGCAGCCTCAGGATGAAACTGTACCGTAAAAACCGGCAGATCCTCATGGCGCATCCCTTCCACCGTACCGTCGTTCATGGATCGGTGTGTCACGGTAAGGGGCAGCCGTTCTATGGAAGCCTCGTCCACGGCATAGCCATGGTTTTGGGAAGTGATCTGGACGCGCCCGGTCGAAAGATTTTTCACCGGCTGATTGGAACCGCGATGGCCAAATTTCAATTTGTATGTATCCGCCCCCATGGCCAACGCCAAAAGCTGGTGGCCAAGGCAGATTCCAAACATCGGCTTTTGCCCTAATAATTTTTTTATATTGGCGGCAATTTCAGGAATATCCTTCGGATTCCCCGGCCCGTTGGAGAGAAAAATACCGTCCGGGTGAAGCGCCATGACCTCCTCGGCGGTAGTGAAAGCGGGGACGACCGTCAAATCACAGCCCCATTGATGGAGAGAACGTAAGATATTTTTTTTGATACCAAAATCCCATACCACCACCCGAGGGCCGTTATTTTCCAGCGTGTAAACGTTCGGCGTCGTCACCTCAGCGACGACATCCGGCGTAAGCGGCGGTGCCAAAAGCCGTGCCGCTTCCTTCATCGATGCGTCCTCGGAGACGAGGATTCCTTTCATCGCCCCGGCAGAGCGAATATGCCGAGTCACAGCGCGGGTATCCACATCGCACAGGCAGGGAATTTTCTCTCGGATCAAAAATGCCCCGAGGCTCTCTTCCGACTGCCAGTTGCTGGGCGTCTCGCACAGTTCCCCGATGACTAAGCCATTCACAAAAGCCTGCCGGGACTGCATGAATTGGGGCGAGATCCCGTAATTTCCCACCAGGGGATACGTCAGTACCACGATCTGCCGACAATAAGACGGGTCGGTCAAAATTTCCTGATACCCCGTCATGCCCGTATTGAATACCACTTCGCCGACGGCATTCCCGTCGCCTAAGAGGCGGCCCGTAAAGACCGCGCCGTCTTCCAACAACAATTTCCCTTGCAAAGGCAAGCCCTCCGTTTCACTCAATAATCTTCCCATCCCGCATGACGACTTGACCGTCCACCATCGTCATCACAGCTCTCCCCTTCAACCGGCGCCCCACAAACGGGGAATGGGTGCCTCGGGTATAAAAGTTTTCCGCCTCAACCGTCCATTCCCGATCGAGATCCAAGATGGCGATGTCCGCCGGACTGCCCACGGATAAGGTGCCGCCTGATAAAGCGAACAATTTCGCCGGTTCCGCCGTCATTTTAGAAATCAAGGTGTTCAAACCCAATTTTCCCGTATGATAAAGCTCCGTAAGTAGTACCCCCAGCGCCGTCTCCAAGCCAGGAAAGCCGCTGGGTGCCAAGCAGTACTCCCTATCCTTTTCCTCTTCGGCATGGGGGGAATGATCCGTGACGATGGCATCAATGGTGCCGTCTTTCAGCCCCTCCACCATGGCGTCCACATCAGCTTGCCGCCGCAGGGGCGGATTGACCTTCGTGGCGCTGTCCGTCAAGTCCACACAGTCGTCGGTTAGCGTCAGATGGTGGGGCGTTACTTCCGCCGTGACCTTGACGCCGCGTTTCTTTGCCTGACGCACCATGTCCACCGCCCGCGCCGAGCTGATGTGTGCCACATGGACGCGGGCGTCGGCGTATTCCGCCAGCAAAATATCCCGATCCACCGCGATATCCTCCGCCACCGTTGGGCGTCCCTTGACGCCCAACATGGCACTCCGATGGCCTTCGTTCATGCAGCCTTCCTCAATCAGGGTGGTATCCTCGTCGTGATTGATGATCACCTTATCGAAGGCGCGAAGATAATCGAGGCCATTAAGGAGAACCTGCGCCCTCTGAACGTAATGACCGTCATCAGAAAACGCCACCGCCCCCGCTTCGGTCATGTCCCCTAACTCCGCTAATTCCTCCCCGCGCTGCCCCTTCGTCAGCGCGCCAATGATTGCAATATGAACCAGACTTTCCTCCGCCGCCCGCTTTTGCAGACTGCGCACGAGCGCCGCATTATCCACCACCGGCTTCGTATTGGGCATGGTGGCAATCGTCGTGTAGCCCCCCGCGGCGGCCGCCCGGCTGCCGGACACGAAGTCCTCCTTCGCCTCCTGCCCCGGCTCCCGGAGATGAACATGCATATCGATAAGCCCTGGCGTCACTACTTTTCCCGCGGCATCGATAATCTCTGCCCCCGCCGCCGACAGATCAGCACCGACTTTGGCAATTTTCCCATCCTCAATCAAAATATCACAGACTTTATCTAGGCGGTTCGCCGGATCCAGTACCCGCCCGTTTTTAATGATCCGCACCATCGTCTTTCCCTCCCGTCAACGCTAAGGTCAGTAAGGCCATACGAACGGCCACACCGTTTTCCACCTGCTCCTGAATGGCCGAATGCGCGCCATAGGCCACGGTCGGCGAAATCTCCAAGCCTTTGTTCATCGGCCCTGGATGAAGGATGAGAACATCGTCTTTCGCCAAGGCCAGCCGCTCCTCGTTGAGTCCGAAAATACGGGCGTATTCGCGCGGCGACGGGAAAAGCCCGGCCTTTTGCCGCTCCAACTGAATCCGCAGCACATTGACAGCGTCCGCATCCCGCAACGCCTCTTCAATGCGATCGTGAACGAAAATGCCGGGCTCCTCAAAGAGAAAACGCGGCAGCAGTGTCTTCGGCCCCGCCAAATGTACCTCCACACCCATCTTCCGCATTCCCCAAATATCCGAACGTGCCACCCGGCTGTGGAGAATATCTCCTAAGATCGCCACCTTCAATCCTTTCAGCCGACCTTTGTGTTCCCGTAGGGTAAAGAGATTGAGCAGCCCTTGGGATGGATGGGCGTGGGCACCATCACCGGCGTTGACGATGACTGGATGATGGACGACCTTGGCGGCATAAGCCGCTGCCCCCGCCTCTTTATGGCGCATGACGATGGCGTCAAATCCCATAGCTTCCACAGTGAGGAGCGTGTCCCGCAGACTCTCTCCCTTCGTGATACTGCTGGTACCCGCCGTGATGTTCACTACATCCGCCCCGAGATATTTTCCCGCTGTCTCAAACGAGGTGCGCGTTCTGGTGCTGGCTTCATAAAAGACCGTCACGATGGACTTTCCCCGCAGGGTCGGCACCTTTTTGATGTCACGATGTATGATATTTTTCATTTCCCGGGCGGTGTCCAAAATGAGCTGAATTTCTTCCGGGGTGAAGAACTCCAACCCCAAAATGTGTTTCCCGCGCAACGATACGGTACTCTTCCCCAAGCTGCTCACTCCTCTTTTCCCTGTGCCTTCCCTTGCCTCACGGATAAAACCGCGATAAAAAAAGCTTTCTCATGCGAAGGCATAAGAAAGCTAATCAGCTCCAATCCACAACAAAACTACCGCTGAACGGTACGCTCCCTTTATCAGCCTCACAGGACCAATTTCAAAGGCACATATTAATTTTTCCCCATCATAACACGAACCGCCAACGGTGTCAACGATACCATCCAACGGACATTCTTTGCCCATAACATGATATGCAGTTACTTTTCTCCCCCTCGGCCTAAAGTCATCTGCACAGCGAAAAAATTATGCACCGCTTGCGCCGCTGATCTCGTCATCCCAGGAGCTGTGGCCAGCTCGTCGGGACTGGCAGCCCGAATTTTCCCAATACTACCGAAGTGGTTCCAGAGTGCCTGCCGCCGCTTCGGTCCG
>CAJPQU010000133.1 GCA_905372875.1 uncultured Schwartzia sp.
TGGCGCAGTTTGGTAGCGCGCATCGTTCGGGACGATGAGGTCGCAGGTTCGAACCCTGTCATCCCGACCATTATTTGAAAGATAGCCGCTTATTTAAGTAAGCGGCTTTTTTCGTTAGTGATTTCCGTAAAAGCTTCCACCCGAAAAGTAAAAACCGTAGGCAAAAGGACCTCATGAAAATTACTAAAGCAAAAAGAAAGTGCCGTCAAACGATATCATTCTTATCGTTTGACGGCACTTTTCCCGGCGACACTTTTATCGCTCTTATCAGACCTATAATAACAAGTTTTCCCTCAAGCCCCGGCTCCTGACCGATGCCTCCAGCAATCCTGCCATTTCATTCCAATTCGTCTTCTATTTCATAATTGGCGTAAACGTTTTGTACATCATCATGTTCTTCCAAGGCATCCATTAAACGCATCATCTTTTCCGCGTCTTTTCCTTCAAGATGTACCATGGTATCAGGTACCATGGTAATTTCAGCGGAAGCGGCCTCAATCCCCTTCGCTGCCAAGGCATCGGCCACGACGTCATAATCCTCCGGCGCGGCCACAATTTCGAATACGTCTCCCTCCGCCTTCATATCCTCTGCTCCTGCGTCTAAAACAATATTCAACAGTGCATCCTCATCGCCGAAAGTATCTTTCTCGACAATAAAAACAGCTTTTTGCTTAAACATCCACGCCACACACCCGGTAGCCCCTAAATTTCCACCGTGCTTGGAGAAAAGATGGCGAACATCGGCCGCCGTGCGGTTTCGGTTGTCAGTCATGATATCTAAAATAACAGCAACGCCACCAGGGCCGTACCCTTCATAAGTAAATTCCTCGTAATTGGTTCCGCCCGCTGCACCAAGCCCTTTTTGAATGGCCCGTTGGATATTATCTTTAGGGATATTGTTGGCTTTTGCTTTTGATAACGCTAATTTAAGCCGCATATTACCCGTGGGATCTGCGCCACCCATCTGCACGGCCACCGTGATTTCCCGGCTAATCTTCGTGGTGATTTTACCGCGAATAGCGTCATTAGCGCCTTTTTTCCTCTTGATATTAGCCCATTTCGAATGACCTGACATGAACAAACCGCCCCTTTGTCTGTATAATAACCACTAATAAACGCAGTTCACGCTTCCCTTGCCTTCGTATAGCGGTTAGATATATGTTCTCGCTATGCTCCCGCTTCCCTGTGGTCGCGCTCGCTAAGTGTCCACATTATATCATACGGCTCAGCAAAAGCAAAGCGCGGAACCCATCACACCCCCACTATACCTTTAACCATAAAATTTTACCAGGCAATGCCAATAAATAAAACTGCGCCCCGCGCTTTCATCTTTTCTCAAAGCAAGTTATAATATAAAAAGATTTAAATATGACAAGGAGGCGCCGGTGTGTTTGCCAAAACGTATGGTGCGACAACTTTAGGGGTCAACGGCGTTTTAATCGACGTAGAGGTCGACGTTTCCAACGGATTCCCGGGGTTTGATATCGTCGGGCTTTTAGATACGGCAGTTAAGGAATCTAAAGAACGCGTTCGCACCGCCATCAAAAATTCCGGATTCAAGCTCAAGCAGCAAAAAGTGACCATCAATTTAGCCCCCGCCAATATTCGAAAGGATAGTTCCGGCCTTGATTTACCAATCGCCATAGGACTGCTTATCGCTTACAGTGTCATCCCCCAGGAAAAAACGACAGCGGCCCTCTTTGCGGCCGAATTATCCCTGGAAGGAGAACTGCGCGCTGTCAGCGGTATTCTGCCCATGACGCTGCATGCTAAAGAACGCGGCCTAAAAAAGATTTTTGTCGCTCCGGAAAACGCCAACGAAGCATTTTTAGTCGATGGCATTGAAGTATATCCGGTAAAGCATTTGGCGGAATTGGTGGACGGATTGCGGGAAGAAAGCAGTTCTCTCCCCATCACGTCCGCGCCTGATATTCAGGAACCTGCCGCAGGGGAACGTGAAGATTTTGCCGATGTCCAAGGGCAGTTTATGGCCAAGCGAGCGCTTGAGATCGCCGCCGCTGGTGGACACAATGTTCTCATGGTGGGTTCTCCGGGCGCGGGAAAAACAATGCTGGCCCGCCGATTAGCTTCCATCCTACCGGATATGACACGGCAGGAAGCTTTAGAAGTCACAAAAATTTACAGTATCGCCGGCTTATTGCAAAATCATGCCGGGCTGATCACCGCGCGCCCTTTTCGCAGTCCCCATCACACGACGTCTTCTACCGCGATCATCGGCGGCGGAAGTATTCCCCGACCCGGGGAAGTGACTTTAAGCCATAACGGCGTTTTATTTTTAGATGAACTGCCGGAATTCAGTAAAGGAGTTTTGGAAGTCTTACGCCAACCGTTAGAGGACGGTCAGGTAACCGTCGCCCGGGTCAACGCCACTTTCACCTTTCCTTCCCGCATGATCCTCGTCTGCGCCATGAATCCTTGTCCTTGCGGCTGGAACGGTGACAAAGAGAAAACCTGCACCTGTTCTCCCAATGAAATCAAGCGGTACACCCGCAAAATTTCCGGCCCTCTCTTAGACCGCATTGATATCCATATCCGCGTACCGCGCGTGGAATATAAAGAACTGACGACCTCTCAACCTGCTGAGCCCTCCGCTGTCATTCGCCAACGAGTCACGGCGGCCCGTAATCGGCAAATACAACGACTAAGATCGTTTCATGCTGTATGCAACGCGCAAATGAGCCATGCCGTATTAAAAAAGACCTGCCTTCTCAATCTGGAGGCGCAAAAAATTTTAGAACAGGCCTTTAACAAAATGAACATGTCCGCGCGTTCCTATGACCGCATCATTAAAGTGGCCCGTACCATCGCCGATCTTGACAACCAGGAAACCATTACCCAGCAGCATGTTGCAGAAGCGATCCAACTACGAAACGATATGGGGTTAGATATATAACCGACGGCGCCCAAAATTGATAAAAATCTGAACTGGCCCCTTGCTTATCCAAAAAGAAATTCCCAAAGAAAGTCTTCCTCCGACTGACTTTGGGAATTTCTTTTTCGTATTCTGTAGTTTTCAGCTTTCTTTTTTCTTCGCGGCGACGGACAAGCGAATGGACAGTTCACGAAGCTGTTTTTCCTCAACTTCGGAAGGTGCTTGCGCCATGGCATCAGAAGCACTCTGGGTCTTTGGGAAGGCGATAACATCACGGATGGAGGCGCGCTTTGCCATGAGCATCACGAGACGGTCGAGACCGAAGGCCAGCCCGCCATGGGGAGGCGTTCCATACTGAAAGGCATCCATCATGAAGCCGAACTTCATTCGCGCGACCTCCGGCGTGAGGCCAATGGCTTCCAATACTTGTTCTTGAAGATCAGGATTGTAAATGCGGAGGCTGCCGCCGCCGATCTCTACACCGTTCAGCACCATGTCGTAGGCGTTGGCCTTGACCCGTCCCGGATCAGTGGAGAGATACGCCACATCTTCGTTGCGTGGCGCGGTAAAAGGATGGTGCATGGCTTTCCAACGCTGTTCCTCGGCGCTGTATTCAAACATAGGAAAATCCACCACCCATAAAAAGCACAGTTTATCAGGATCAATGAGTCCGCGGCGACGTCCCATTTCCAGACGCAAAGCACCTAATGCCTGCGCCACAACAAGAGGTTTATCCCCTACGACTAAAAGTAAATCTCCCTCCTTCGCGCCGCAGTCTTCTTTAATCTTTTCAAAAACATCGTCTGAATAAAATTTTTTAAAAGGTGACTTGACGCCGTCTTCGGCGTACTGTATCCAAGCCATCCCCTTGGCGCCATAGCCTTGGACGTATTTTACCAACTCGTCTAATTCCCGGCGGGGAATGTTGGCATATCCTTCCACGTTGATGACCTTGACCTGGCCCCCCGCTTGCAACACCGATTCAAAGACTTTGAAAGAAGAACCTTGGACGTGTTTAGAGATGTCCATCAGTTCCATACCGAAGCGGAGATCCGGCTTATCGGAGCCAAAACGTGCCATAGCTTCGTCCCATGTCATGCGGAGAAAAGGCGTCTTAAGCTGGATGTTAAGCGCCTTGGCAAAGATTTCCCCCATCATGCCTTCCATCATGGTAAGAATGGTTTCCTGATCCGTAAAGGACATTTCAATATCTAACTGCGTAAATTCTGGCTGTCGGTCGGCACGCAGATCCTCATCTCTAAAGCAGCGAACAATCTGAAAATACTTCTCAAAGCCCGCTACCATCAGAATTTGTTTGTATATCTGAGGAGACTGCGGCAGGGCGTAAAATTGACCGGGGTTCAGACGACTGGGAACCAAAAAGTCCCGCGCCCCTTCCGGCGTACTTTTACAGAGCATGGGCGTCTCAATCTCTAAAAAGCCCTGTTCATCGAAATAATCCCGCATGATTTTCGCCACCCGATGGCGCAGCATAATATTTTTCTGCATTTCCGGACGGCGCAGGTCAAGGAACCGATACTTCAAACGCAGCATTTCATCTACATCTAAATTGTCTTGGATGTAGAACGGCGGAGTTTTGGCTTTGTTTAATATACGAAGCTCAACGCAGACAATCTCAATCTCGCCAGTCGCCATTTTCGGATTTATAGTGTCCTCCGAACGAGCTCGGACAAGGCCGCGAACCGCGATAACAAATTCGGAACGTAAGGATTCCGCCTTATGAAAAGCTTTCTCTCCCATAGCTGCCGCATCATAAACGATTTGCACCAAGCCGGATCGATCCCGCAAGTCAACAAAAATCAACCCACCGTGGTCTCGACGATGAGATACCCAACCGCAGACAGTCACTTCCTGTCCGACCTCTTTTTTCCGCAACTCGCCCGCATGGTGAGAACGGCGCATTCCTTCCAAAGTTTCCATCAATTTTTCACCTCAGCGCATAACGTATTTATGATATCCGGTAGCGGCACTTGCCGTTGTTCACTGGAATACATGTCCCGGAGAACCGCATAGTTTTCTGCTAACTCATGTTCCCCCAGGATAACGGCAAAGCGCACCTGAGCCTTATCAGCTGCCCTCATTTGAGATTTCAGGCTGCGTCCGGCGTAATCCATGGTCACGTTGAGCCCTCGATCTCGCATTCCAATGAGAAGGGGAAATATCGCTCGCTGCGCCGTTTCTCCCAGAGCAACAAGAAAAACATCTGCATGTTTTTCTTCCATCGGGCAAAGATTTTGTATTTCCATTGCCACCATAACGCGCTCTAATCCTACCGCA
>CAJPQU010000134.1 GCA_905372875.1 uncultured Schwartzia sp.
GGAAAAGAAGATCAGGTGGCTCTTTTGGTAGATGACCGCTTGGATATTGTGTTAGCAACCCGGCAGAAAAAAATTAAAGTCGATGGTATTCATGTGGGGCAGTCTGATATTCCGCCGGACATTTGCCGGCGTATTTTGGGGGAAGATGCCATCGTTGGCCTATCGGCGCGCAGCCATGATCTTTTACACTATGTGGCACATGCAGATATCACAGACATTGATTATTTTGGTGCAGGTCCACTGCACGAGACAGCCACAAAGCCTGATTGCGGTCGCGACGAAGACGGGAATATCATCACCCGAAGCCTGACGGAACTAACACAGTTAGCGCAGATGAGTCCGATCCCCGTGGTTGTGGGGGGAGGCGTCAAGTTATCTGATATTCCCGCTCTTTCCGCTACTGGTGTGGACGGATTTTTTGTCGTATCCGCCGTGGCGGAAGCAGAGGTACCTAAAGAAGCGGCCGCTTCTTTGGTTCGTGCTTGGCAAAAAAATCATCGGGGCTGACTAGTTTTTACTATATAGAAATATAGACATTTCAGCGGATCGTTGGTATTACAGACGATCCGCTTTTTACCAAGTAATTCAGGGCAGGTATATAAGTAAATACGAAAAAATTTTGTTATTTTTAGCAGGATTTCTTTGATTGACGACGAAATAATAGCAAAATATAAAAGAATATATTCCCGCAAAAAGGAACACATTCCCATAAGGAAAATTTGTTGGAGAAAGGGCGAGGGCGTCATGGAAAATATTGATCTGAATCAGTACGGCATCACGGGGACGACAGAGATCCTGTATAATCCTTCTTACGAAATTTTATTTGAGGAAGAGATGAAGCCCGGTCTGACCGGGTATGATAAAGGCGTACTGACGGAACTTCAGGCGGTCAATGTCATGACAGGTATTTATACGGGTCGTTCACCGAAGGATAAATTTATTGTCGATGACGCAAATTCCCATGATACGCTCTGGTGGACCTCCGAGGCATATAAAAATGATAATCACCGTGCGACCAAAGAGACTTGGGACGCAGTTCTGCAAATTGCCAAAGAAGAACTCTCGAATAAAAAACTATATGTTGTCGATGCCTTTTGCGGCGCCAATAAAGATACGCGCATGGCCGTTCGTTTTATCATGGAGGTGGCGTGGCAGGCACATTTTGTCCGGAATATGTTCATCAAACCGACCGCGGAAGAACTGAAAAATTTCCGGCCGGATTTCGTCGTCTATAATGCTTCTAAAGCTAAGGTAAAAAACTATAAGGAACTTGGCTTAAATTCAGAAACTGCCGTGGTATTCAACATTACCAGCCGTGAACAAGTCATCATTAATACCTGGTATGGTGGCGAGATGAAAAAAGGCATGTTCTCGATGATGAACTATTATCTTCCGTTGAACGGGATCGCTGCTATGCATTGCTCGGCAAATACGGATATGAATGGGGAGAATACGGCCATCTTCTTTGGCCTTTCGGGGACAGGGAAGACGACATTGTCTACCGATCCCAAACGGCTTCTTATCGGCGATGACGAACACGGTTGGGATGATCATGGTATTTTCAATTTTGAAGGCGGTTGCTATGCGAAAGTGATCAATCTCGACAAGGAATCAGAACCGGATATCTATCATGCAATTAAACGCAATGCGTTATTGGAAAATGTCACGGTCGATAAGAATGGGAAAATTGATTTCTCAGATAAAAGCGTGACAGAAAATACACGCGTCTCTTATCCCATTGATCACATTACGAACATTGTCCGCCCGATTTCGGCTGCTCCGCCGGCAAAAAATGTCATCTTTCTGTCCGCGGATGCTTTCGGCGTCTTGCCGCCGGTATCCATTCTTACGCCTGAGCAGACAAAATATTATTTTCTTTCTGGATTTACTGCAAAATTAGCGGGAACGGAACGGGGAATCACGGAACCGACGCCCACGTTTTCCGCTTGTTTTGGCCAGGCTTTTTTAGAGCTTCATCCAACAAAATATGCTGAAGAGCTAGTGCGAAAAATGGAAATGAGCGGCGCCAAGGCTTATCTCGTCAATACAGGTTGGAATGGCAGCGGCAAACGCATTTCCATCAAAGATACCCGTGGTATCATTGATGCTATTTTAAGTGGGGCGATCCGTGAAGTTCCGACGAAAAAGATACCGGTCTTCCATTTTGACGTGCCGACGGAACTACCAGGAGTCGATCCCAAAATTTTGGATCCGCGGGATACTTATGCGGACGTTACGCAGTGGAACGAAAAAGCAGCCGATTTAGCCGCACGATTCATAAAGAACTTTGTTAAGTATCAAGGCAATGAAGCGGGCCGGGCCTTAGTTGCGGCTGGGCCTAAGATTGAGTGACCATATAATCATCTGAGATATGAAAAATACTCCGGCGGGATGATATTGGAGAACCCGTCGGAGTATTTTTTGTTTTCGAAGCTAGGAGGTTATAAGGAGTATGGCTCAGATGGGATTAGATGGCATTTATCCGTCCAAAAGCCTGCGTTAAATCAGCTAAAATATCATCGATATTTTCTAAGCCGACGGAAATACGAATCATGCCAGGATGAATACCGGCGGCGAGGAGTTGCTCGTCAGTGAGTTGGCGATGGGTTTCGCTGGCTGGATGAAGTACACAGGTACGGATATCAGCGACGTGTACTTCGTTGGATGCCAAGCGCAGCGCATCCATGAATTTCATAGCGTTCTCCCGCCCGCCGCGGATGGTGAAGGTGACGACCCCACTGGCTTTTCCTCCCAGATATTTTTCTGCCAGCGCGTGGTATTTATCGTTGGGGAGGCCCGGATAGGATACCGATTCCACTTTCGATGAGGTCGCTAAATATTCGGCGACCCGCTTTCCTTGTTCGGCATAACGGGGCATCCGAAGCGCTAGTGTTTCCAGCCCAATATTTAGAAGAAACGCGGAGTGAGCGGCTGGATACGCGCCAAAATCACGCATGAGCTGCATACGAGCTTTGACGATATAGGCCATATTCCCAAACTCTTTTGTGTAGATAATTCCGTGGTAAGAATCGTCCGGCGTTGTGAATTCCGGGAATTTTCCGTTACTCCAATTAAAATTTCCACTGTCGACGATAACCCCACCGCCTTGCAGGGCATGCCCGTCCATGTACTTGGTGGTGGAATGGATGACGATATCGGCCCCGAATTGAAAAGGTTTGCAGAGGATCGGTGTCGCGAATGTATTGTCGAGAATCAGGGGGACATGATGTGTATGGGCTATCCGGGCAAATTTTTCGATATCGCAGACAACGAGAGCCGGATTGGCTAAGGTCTCGCCAAAAAGCAAGCGCGTGTTTGGCTTAAAAGCGCGATGGAATTCTTCTTCTGAAGCATCCGGCGCAATAAAGATACATTCGATGCCCAAACGTTTTAGCGTGACAGCGAAAAGATTAAGTGTGCCGCCATATATTGCCGACGAGCATAGCAGACTGTCTCCGGCCCCGCAGATATTGAGAATGGAAAAAAGTGTCGCGGCTTGTCCTGACGTAGTACACATAGCGCCGATACCGCCTTCTAAATCAGCGATTTTCTTTTCTACGGCATCTACTGTGGGATTTGCAAAGCGAGAATAGATATATTCCGTAGGGAGGTCGAAAATTGCCGCAATATGGGCGGTAGAATCAAATCGATATGTCGTGCTTTGCACGATCGGCATAACACTTGGTTCACCGCTTTTCGGGCGGTATCCTGAATGGAGGCATTTCGTTTCATCTTTCATGGCAAACTCCTTTTTGCCATTAGTTCCGATAAGTATAAATTATCGGAACTAAATAAAATAGCCTAAAATCTCCTAAAATCTTATCCTTTAGAAACTCAGTAACGACGCCTATTTATCACGCATTTTAAGATTTAAATTGTTATGTTCTGATATGTTCCATTTTAACTGTTTTGTTGCCATTGGGCAACAAAATGGCAACAAATTTTTCTCTTTTCGCTGAAAAAGATCAAATAAAAAGATCAAACAAAAGCGCACATTGCTCTTTTGTTTGATCTTGAAAAACGGCTGCTATCGCGTGACCGCGATCCCGCCTAACACCACAGCGACCACTTCCCAGAAATTGCGCTGGCGCTCAATGCGTCGGCGCGTTTTTTCTAATTTCTGCACAGATTCCACGGCAGACTGCAATTCTTCGTTCGCTGTCTTGAGCGATTCTTTCGCCCGCGCCGATTCTTCCTTGAGCGTTTCTAACTGCCCGCTCAATCGCCGAAGCTGATCCTTCGCTTCTTTCAACTGCTCTCGCAGCGTCATCAGCTCGCTTTGCGCTATCGTCAAGTCCTCGTTCGATTCGTTCAATGTCTCCAAGAGCGCGGCGTTGTTCATCGACAGCGCGGTCAAGTTTTCTTCCAGTGTCATCAGCTGCGCCTCCGTTATCGTGTAGGTTTCCGCACACGACCCACAGGATGGCCGCCCCCAGCACAACACCAAGAGCGCCAGCAATAATATACTTCTTCCCGTTTTCATACATTCTGCCCCCTCCTTCATTACTCCGGCAAAGCCCGCTCCGCGTCGGCTCGCCATTTATTTTGCCAGTAAATCGCCTTTCCCCGCAGGACGTCACCGCCCCGGCTCCCGTCCGTCGCGTAGGGATGATACGCCGGGCTTTCCGGCGTGCCAAGGTATTCCAAATCCCACTTCTCGCAGCCGTTCTTCGGCCCGTAGGCGTCGTCATATCCATACCCAGCTGTATCCCCATCCTCAATGTCCGCCGCCTCTCCGTGCGTCAGCACGCACGCTTTTTTGATGGGCAGTCCCAGCTCCTCACACAGCACCGCAACCGCCTGCGCCATTGCCTCGATCTGCGCCAATGTCGGCGGCGCGTTGCCCAAATCCGTCGTCGTCGCGTCGTAACAGCCGCAGAGCGCCACCCCAACCCCGCCGGTATTGCGCCGCCAAGTATGCGCCAGTACCTCCGCCAAATCCTCCGTGGCGGCGTATAGCTTGCCGTCCCCGGCGATATTGATGTGATAATCGTCGAAAAGCCCCTGATAAGCCCCTGCCGTCCAATGCAGATACACCTTCGGCGTCTCATGCCCCGCCTCATTTGCCGCCTCCCACAGATCCGGCTTCGACCACATCGCGATCTGGCGCAGCTCCGATAGCGTGATTTCCTTCACGTTTTTTCCTCCTTCTTCTCTCCCGGCCGCTCCCCCAGCGGACTGTTAAAT
>CAJPQU010000135.1 GCA_905372875.1 uncultured Schwartzia sp.
GCCGTCAGGCAGATCAAAAACGTCGAACAGGCGGCGCAGATGTCGGCGGAACTCGTCGACAAACTGGGTTCCCGGTCGCAGGAGATCGGCACCATTGTGGATACCATTTCCGGCATCGCCAGCCAGACGAATCTCCTGGCGCTCAACGCCGCCATCGAGGCGGCCCGGGCTGGGGAACATGGCCGCGGCTTTGCCGTAGTCGCCGAGGAAGTCCGTAAATTGGCGGAGCAGTCCCAGACGGCCGCTCAGCAGATCGCGGAACTCATCGGGGCGATTCAGTCCGATACGACCAGTGCTGTGGATTCCATGCAGGGCGGCAGCACGGCTGTCGAGGAAGGCGTTCAAGCCGTGCAAAATTTACGGGCGACCTTTGACCGCATCAAGGAACTCATCGAAGGTGTTTCGGCGGAAGTGGAGACGATGTCAGCTTCCATTACCGATGTCGCCCAGCAGACGGAAAATATTACCCGCGAGATGAAGTCCATCGGCGATGGTTCCCATAAGGTGGCTTCTGACATGAAGACTGTGGCGGGGGGGGCGGAAGGACGCTCTGCTTCTTCCGAGGAACTGGCTTCGGCCAGTGATTCTCTGGCGAAGATGGCGCAGGAGATGCGTGACGAACTGAAAAAGTACCGCTATTGAGAGCGATAGCGAAAGGGATACGGCTGATAAAGCCCCGCGGCGGCGGGGCTTTTGTCGTTTCGGCGGACATGGACGAAAAGAGCCGATCCGACTATGCAGAAGAGAAAAGTCAGGGAAAAATTGGGAAGAAAGCAGGATTTTGACAGAGAAAACGCGAAATTTCATAACAAATGAAGAATGTTTTGCTGCGAAAGGGAGGGAATGTTATGTTCAAAAATGTACTGGTGCCGGTGGACGGATCGGAAACCGCCGAGCGGGCTATCGAGAAAGCCGTGGAGATCGCGAAGGCTTGCGGCGCGAAGCTGCACTTTCTCTATGTGGCGAATATCAATCAACTGGCCATTAACGCCTGCCTTTCGGACGCGATCTTGAGCGCCGTGACGAAAGCGGGGGACGTGATCCTGGAACGCGCCATGGAAAAAGTGCCCGCGGGAATCGAAAAGGAAGCTTCTTCGGAGACAGGCTCTCCAGCGGTGGTCATCTTGGATTATCTGGAAGATCATCCCATGGATCTGGTGATCATGGGGAGCCGCGGCTTAGGTGTCGTCAAGGGCGTTCTCCTGGGCAGCGTTAGCCAGTATGTGGTGGAGCAGGCGAAATGCCCGGTACTGGTGGTGAAATAAGCCGCCGTGGACATGGGGGCGGCGGCCTCTCTTTGGCCGCTGTCTCAGCCATCTCGGGCCGTAGCGGCGCATGCCGTGACGGAACCTGTGACACGTTATGGCAGAGAAGAAGCAGAGGTACGGCCAGATGGCTGCGCCTCTTGGGGAGGATACCATGGATATCTTAAAAACCGCGCCCCGCGGGTCGTCACAACTGCATGAAATCGACGAGCTTACCAGTCAGCGTCTGGCGGAGATCTTTAAGGTGCTGGGCGATCCGACGCGCATTAAGCTCCTGGGGCTTTTGACCGCCGCGGAGATGCGGGTGGGGGATATCGCGGCAGCGCTGTCCATGGGCGCGTCGGCGATTTCCCATCAGCTTCGGGTACTGCGGGACGCCCGCCTGGTGAAGTTTCGCCGGGAGGGAAAAGAGGCGTGGTATTCCTTGGATGACGACCATGTGGTGAAGCTCATGCGGCAGGGGCTTGATCATGTGGCCCACGGAAATAAGGCGATCTGATATGGGACGGGGAAAGAAGATTTTTTTGGCGGCGGTGTTCGCCCTTTGCTGGGGGGGGACCGTTGCCGCCGCGCCGCTTTTGAAAATAGGCGCGCAAGGGCATGATGTTCGGGTCGTTCAGGAAGCGCTGCAAAGGGCAGGCTATGCCATCGAGGGCGTGACCGGCATTTTTGACGAGGCCACCCGGGAGGCGGTGCTGGCCTTTCAGCGGGATCAGCAGCTGACGGAAAGCGGTACGGTGGACCGGGCAACGTGGCACGCGCTGCGCCGACGCCCGCCGACGCCGCCGTCAGATTCTTCGCCGGAGCAGGCATCTCCCGCGTCGAAACCGCCGGCCAAGGCGGAGTCGCCCGCCGCGTCTTCCGGTGAGGCGGAACCGGCAGCGAAAACCAAGGAGCCGAAGCCGGCAAAAGAAAAAGAAAAGAAGCCGGAAAAGAAGGAGCCGGCGCCGCCGGCAGCGGAGAAAGTGCCAGAAAGCGCGGCTTTCCTGCCGCGCAAAGAAGTGCCGAAACTCATTGCCACGGCCAAAAAATATCTGGGGACACCGTACCGCTTTGGCGGCACCACCCCGAAGGGCTTCGACTGCTCGGGCTTCGTACAGTTCGTCTTTCACCGCCATGGGTTCGCGATCCCTCGGGCGGCAGACGAGCAGTATAAGCTGGGACAGCGGATCAAGAAGCGCCAGGAATTGGAACCGGGGGATCTGGTCTTTTTTACCACCTATGAGAAAGGCGCTTCCCACTGTGGCATCTATTTGGGAAAGAACCAGTTCATCCACGTTTCCTCCCGCCGCGGGGTGCATGTGGACAATCTGGACGACGAATACTGGAAGCCCCGCTGGTACGGGGGCAAACATATCGTGAAGTAGATAAAACACGCCATCCGCAGCATGGATGGCGTGTTTTTGTCAGGCAAATCAGAGAGTTGCGCTTCGATTTGTGATATATTTGTGATATAATGGAAAACGCTGAACAAAAGCAAGGGAACGCCCCTGGGTTATATGGTCAAGGGGCAATCTTTTAGGGTGATTTTCCCACAAAGGGGGTATATATTTACATGGAGATCCAGGAAAAGATCCATGGCTTTCGATTGATGAAAACGCGGCGGATTCCCGAAGCGGATTCTACGGCGTATGAATTTCGGCACGAAAAGAGCGGGGCGCGGCTGCTGTTCCTTGAGAATCAGGACGATAATAAGGTGTTTTCCATTTCCTTTCGCACGCCGCCCAAAGATGATACGGGGGCGGCCCATGTGGTGGAGCACTCCGTTCTGTGCGGCTCCCGCAAGTTTCCCCTGAAGGAGCCTTTTGTGGAGCTGGTGAAAGGCTCCCTCAACACCTTCCTCAACGCCATGACTTTTCCCGATAAGACCATGTATCCCGTGGCCAGCCGCAATGATAAAGATTTTCAGAATTTGATGGATGTCTATTTGGACGCGGTGTTTTACCCGGTCATGCGGCAAAAGCTCGAGGTGCTCTGGCAGGAAGGCTGGCACTACGAGATCGAGCGGCCGGAGGATCCCCTGACATACAGCGGCGTCGTCTACAACGAGATGAAGGGGGCGACGTCGTCGCCGGAGGATCTCTTGGAAACCGAGATCTTTAAGGCGCTCTATCCTGATACGCCGTATCATTTCGAGTCGGGGGGAAATCCCGAGCGCATCCCTGATCTGACCCAGGAAAAATTCGTTGCCTTCCATCAGCGCTATTATCATCCAGCCAACAGCTACATCTACCTCTATGGCAACTTGAATATCGAGGAAAAATTGGCGTTCCTTGACGAAGCCTATCTGTCCCATTTTTCCCGGATTGAAGTGGATTCCGCGATCCCGTGGCAACCGCTTTTTGACGGGCTGCGGCGCGTGGCGAAGGAGTATCCTGTGGGGGCGGAGGAGGACACGGCCGCCAAGACGTATCTTTCTTGGTCGCTCATCGCCTGTGATGCGGCGGATCGGCTGACCCAGGCGGGGATGGCGATCCTCGTCCACGCCCTCTTCACGACGGACGCGGCGCCCTTGCGGCAGGCGCTTTTGGATGCCGGCATCGGCAAGGACATGACGGCGTCCTTGGAAAATCAGGTGGCGCAGCCTTCCCTGACGGTGGAAGTAACCAACGCCGAGGCCACTGACGTCGACCGCTTCCATCAGATCATGGAGGAGACGCTGACGAAATTGGTGCGGGACGGCATCGACCGAACGCTCTTGGAGGCGTCCCTCAACTGGATGGAATTTAAGATGCGGGAAGCGGATTTCGGCACGACGCCCAAGGGATTGATCTACAACATGGCCGTCATGACGAATTGGCTCTACGGAGAGGAGCCGACGGAGCCGCTCTTTTATGAGGAGAACCTGCAAAAACTGCGGGCCGGGCTGGATAACGGCTACTTTGAGGATTTGGCGCGGCGCTGCCTCATGGAGAATCCCCATCAGGTGTTGGTGACCATGGCCCCCAGCCGGACGATGGCGGCGGCGCGGGAGGCAGCGGTGGCGGCGCAGCTGGCCGAAAAAAAGGCGGCCATGACGGCGGCGGAGATCGAGGCGGTCATCGAGAACGCGGCGCGGCTGAAAGCCATGCAAGAGACGCCGGACACCCCCGAGGCCTTGGCGAAGATCCCGCTTCTTCAATTAGCGGACATCACGCCGGAGATGGAGAAGCTGTCCCTAAAGGAGCGGGAGATCGGCAGGATCAAGGTACTGCTCAGCGATCTTCCCACCCATGGGATCGCGTACCTGAACTTCTATTTTGACGGCAACGTTCTCACGGCGGAGGATCAGCTCTACGCTTACCTCTTGTGTGATCTTTTCGGGGCGGTGGACACGAAGCATCACTCCTATGCCGAGTTGACGAATTTGAAGAACCTCCATACCGGGGGCATTTCCTATGATTTGACCGCCATTGCGCTGACAGCGGATCCGGCGCAGTGGACGCCCAAGGCGGTGGTGAAAGCCCGGGCGTTGGTGCGCAAACTCCCCGAACTGTTCGCCCTCTTGGAGGAGATTCTCACCGCGTCCTCGTTTGACGATGCCAAGCGCTTAGGGGAGCTCATCGACCAGTGCATCGCCGGGTCGGAGCGGCAGATCATGAACATGCCCCAGCGGGTGATGGCGTCGCGGCTCAATGCTTATCTTCTGCCCGGCGCCGGGTTTGATGATCGGAGTTCGCTGGCCTATTACCGTTTCCTGCGGGATCTGCGGGCGAATTTTACGGCGCGTTTTGAGGAATTGCGGACGCGCCTTGACGAGGTGCGGCGCCGCCTTTATCGGCGGGAGGG
>CAJPQU010000136.1 GCA_905372875.1 uncultured Schwartzia sp.
ACGCCGGGCGGGGCATACAGAAGCCACGACCGATTTGGCTCGTTTAGCGGGGCTTTATCCTGCCGGTCTTTGCTGTGAAATCATGGAGGATGACGGTCACATGATGAGGACACCGCAACTTATGGAATTTGCAGCTCGACATAACCTACGGATTCTTACGGTGCAAGCATTAATCGAGTATCGAAAACGTACGGAAACTTTTATTAAACGAGTGGCGGACGTTGATTTTCCTAGCAAATATGGTCACTTTCGTATCAAAGCATATGAAAGTACTTTAGACGGTAAATGCCATTTGGCCGTTGTTAAGGGAGACATCACGGGGAAGGAAAACGTTTTGGTGCGTGTACATTCTGAGTGTCTGACGGGGGATGCCTTGGGATCAATGCGTTGTGATTGCGGTGAACAGTTGGCAGCGGCCTTGCGACGCATAGAACAGGAGGGCTGTGGTGTCGTAGTGTATATGCGTCAAGAAGGACGCGGCATCGGATTGGCGAATAAAATGCGTGCTTATGCTTTGCAGGATCAAGGGAAGGATACAGTAGAAGCCAATGTCCTGTTGGGTTTTGCACCTGATTTGCGTGACTATGGCATCGGCGCACAAATTTTATCTGATTTAGGATTGACGACCATTCGCCTTTTAACGAATAATCCGGCCAAACGAGCGGGGCTTGAGGGGCATGGGCTCCATATTGTTAAGCGTGTTCCACTGGAGGTACACGCCAATAAATTCAATCAACGCTATTTGACCGTCAAAAAAATAAAAATGGGACACCTTTTGGCAGAAGAATAAAGGAGAGAGGTTAAGAAAATGGCAAATATTTTGGAAGGAACGTATCAGGCGGAAGGTATGCGAATGGGTATCGTAGCCGCCCGTTTTAATGAATTTATCACTCGTAAATTATTGGAAGGAGCGTTGGATATGCTGCGGCGGCACGGCATATCGGAAGAGGAGATAGACGTGGTATGGGTGCCGGGTGCTTTTGAGATCCCTTTGGCAGCGAAAAAAATGGCAGATAGTCATAAATATGACGCCATCATTTGCGTGGGGGCGGTGATTCGCGGCGCGACTTCCCATTACAATTATGTTTGCAGCGAGGTTGCGAAAGGCGTTGCACAGGCCGGATTTTCTACCGGTGTACCGGTGATTTTCAGTGTCCTTACAACAGATAGTATTGAGCAGGCTGTGGAACGGGCGGGGACAAAGTCCGGCAATAAGGGGGCTAACGGAGCCATGGCGGCGATGGAGATGGTCAGCCTCCTGCGTCAGATTGGCTGAGGGCGACAAGTAAGACGGGTGAATATGGTATACATACAAGATTTATTATCTTTTTGAAAGATGTTCGTTTGACAATAAGGAGAACACATGGATCATTTGGTGAAAGCTGTGGCAGAAGACGTGCGCGTTTATGCTGCGGTGACAACAAATCTCGTGAATGAGGCGTCACAGCGGCACGGCTGTGGCGCGCTGGCCTCCGCAGCGTTAGGGCGTACTATGACCGGAGCATTACTTTTAGCTGCAACTCTGAAAGAAAAAGAATGTATCACGGTAAAATTTCAGGGAGATGGTCCGTTAGGGAGCATCACGGCCGACGCTTCGGCGGAAGGTGCGGTGCGCGGATATGTGGCCCACCCGGAAGTGGAATTACCGTTGACAAACGGCAAATTATCGGTCGGTCAGGGCGTTGGCCGAGGAATTCTGTCGGTAACGCGATTCACGGGATTAAGAGAACCGTTTACAGGGAGCTGTGAAATATATTCTGGCGAAATTGCCGAGGATTTGACGCAATACTTGTTCCGATCCGAACAGACGCCTTCCAGTGTGGGGTTAGGCGTTTTAGTGGAAAAGGATGGCAGCGTGCGTGCGGCCGGCGGATTCATTATTCAACCTCTTCCGAACGCTTCGGAAGAGACTCTTTCTCGCTTGGAAAAAAATCTTTCGGAACTTCGCGCGGTATCGGCTATGATAGATAGTGGCCTTGACGCAAAAGGGATGATTGCCGAACTTTTACCGGGTATGGATATTCGGTATCTAGCAACGGAAGAGCCAGTCTTTCGCTGTCAATGTTCAAAACGGCGTACGGAAGAGATCCTGTTGACATTAGAACTCAAAGATTTAGAACAGCTTGTACGAGACGGACATACTGAAGTTTGTTGCCAATTTTGCGGAGAAAAATATCAATTCAATAAAGAAGAACTCATTGCCCTCCTCCATGTAGCAAATCAGCTGCAGGAGCATCACAGCAACGGGCGCAGATGAAGCGATATATAAAAAAGCCTGCCCTAAATAGGGCAGGCTTTTTTATATATCGCTGTTTTCTCTTCGGTCAAACGGCGCGCTGTACCTTGCCGGAGCGCAGGCAACGGGTGCAGACATTGATGCGTTTCACTTCTCCGTTCACTACGGCGCGAATTCGCTGAATATTTGGGTTCCAGCGGCGTTTTGTCTTTAAATGGGAATGGCTGACATTCATCCCGCTCATGATTCCCTTATGGCAGACCTCACAAACATGTGCCATGCAACACACCTCCTTAAAACAGACGATAGGTTCTATACATAACAAAAATTATTTTAGCACAAATAACGTGCTTTTAGCAAGGAATTTTTCTAATTTAAGAGAGGGGGAAGAGATTGTACGCTTCAACGTAGATGTGATATAGTATTTAAAGATGTATCGGAAAAGGGTATATACTTTAGAAAAATGACGCATTTTGCCAGTCTCCCTGACCGGGAACAAGAAGACGGGGCGGTGTTGATAATTAACGGCCGATCAGTAGAAGAAAAAAAAACCAGCACGGGCGAGTCTTTGATGAAGGGAACCTTTATTCTGACAATGGCCGGTTTAGTGGTCAAAGTCATCGGTTCGCTGAATTGGATTTTCGTATCCCGTGTGTTGGGCGGTGAGGGCATTGGCCTTTATCAAATGGCATTTCCAATCTATTTTTTCGCTTTATCGGTCTCTACAGCAGGGGTCCCGGTGGCGATTTCTATCATTACAGCGGAACGGGTAGCCATAAAGGATATTTTTGGCGCGCGGCGGGTCTTTCGCATTTCCATGGGGCTCATGTTGTTCACAGGTCTGCTATTTTCGCTTTTGACCTACGAGGGCGCTGGATGGCTCATTGAGTACCATTTGATTCGCGATCCGCGTGCGTACTATTCGGTGGTGGTATTGGCGCCGGCTATTTTTTTTGTTACTTTATTGGCGAGTTCTCGGGGGTATTTACAGGGGTGGCAGCGCATGACCCCTACAGCTGTGTCTCAGATCGTGGAACAAATTTTCCGCGTGATTTCCATGGTTGTTTTGGCTAGTTTGTTTTTACCGTGGGGGCTTGAGTACGCAGCGGCGGGCGCGAGCTTTGGCGCTTGTGCCGGGGCGGTTACCGGGCTTTTGGTGTTGGTGTATTATCATTGGCGGCTGGATCGTGACATACACCGGGACTTTACAGCGGAGGAATTAGCGCCGCGTCCCGAGGAATACAAAATCTCCGCCTGGGCTATCATCAGGCGAATTTTTCAACTCGCTTTACCGGTGTCGGCGGCCAGCATCATGTTGCCGGTGGTATCCAATCTTGATTTGATTATCGTGCCGCAGCGATTGGAAGTGGCCGGGTACACGGTTCATCAGGCAACGGAGCTTTTTGGGTATTTAACCGGCATGGCGGTTCCGCTCATTAATCTGTCCACCCTTATCACCGCTTCTTTAGCGGTCAGTATTATTCCTGCGTTATCCGAAGCGCGGGCGTTGGAGAATAAGCGTCGTCTGTACGAACAGACGGCGGCCAGTGTCCGCATTTCCAACTTCGTTTGCTTTCCGGCTTTTGTGGTAGTCTGTGTTTTGGCTACCCCCATATCGTCCCTCATATACAGTGCGCCGGGGGCGGGGCCGGCGGTCTGGGCGTGTTCCTTTTCCATTGTTCTTTTAGGGCTTCATCAGGTTTCAACCGGTATCCTTCAAGGCTTGGGCCATCCTTCAATTCCCATGGTAACTATGTTCTTAGCCGCTGTCGCTAAGGTGGCTTTGAATTGGATCCTCACGGCGGAGCCGTCATTAGGGATTTTAGGCGCTGCTTTTGCCACGGCAGCTGATATGGGGGTGGCAGCGGTCATCAACATGGTTTTTATCTATAAATATACTGGCTATAGTATGGAATGGGGACATTTATTGAAAGTTATCGGGGCTTCGATGGTGATGGCGACGGCAGTTAAATTTTTTTATGATTTTTCGTTAACGGCATGGGAGCTTGATACTGTATCCACTTTTGGGGCAACCTTCATGGGCTGCGGGGTATATATTGCGGTGATGCTTTTCATAGGGGGGATTCGAGAAGCCGATATGGAGCGGGTTCCTATGATAGGCCCCATCAGCATTCGTTTTTTACGGCGTATCGGAGTGTTTAAGGAAACACCGTAAATCAGCTTTGTCGGTAGATGAGGAGTATTTGCAATGAAACGTTTTGTCCTTATATATAACCCTGTATCAGGCCATGCGGCACTGCGTCAGCGCCTTGATTTTATGATCGAGGCCTTTCAGCGGCGGGGCTGTATGTTGATTCCTTATCGCACTCGCTTAGATGATACCCACATGGGGCCGTTTATTCGCGAAGCGGCACCTGCGGGCGTATTGGCCGCCGGAGGTGACGGTACGCTCAAAGAAGTGGTCAATGTTATATTGAAAGAGAAGTTAGATATTCCCATCGCCATCATTGGCAGTGGCACATCGAACGATTTTGTTTCGCATTTAGGCGTCAATGACAACTTGGAAGGTTATTTTGACCACATCGTATCGGGAACGACGATTTTTTGCGACGTGGGACATGTGGGGACAGAATATTTTGTCAATGTGGCCAGCGCTGGAATGCTCACTTCCGTGGCGCACGAAGTCAATGCCCGGCTGAAACACGCCATGGGAAAAGCCGCTTATTATCTGCGGGGCCTCGGGGAGTTACCTCGCTTTCATACCATGCAACTTCACATTGAAGCTGATGATAAAGTATATGA
>CAJPQU010000137.1 GCA_905372875.1 uncultured Schwartzia sp.
GTGGAACGTGCTGTTGGCGGCGTCGCACAAGCAGGAGGAATTTGAGAACTTCGTCAATAAGACGGTCATTCACAATAACAACATCCTGCCGACGTGGGGGCTTACCTACCGGCCGACGAAAGATATATCGATTTATTATGGGCACACGGAGAGTTTTTCTAGGGGCGCGGTGGTTACCAATGGCAGCAGAACGTACGTCAATAACGGTGCAACTTTGGCGCAGGTGCGGAGCCGTCAGGATGAGATCGGGGTAAAATACTTAGGTGGCAGCGTCCTCCATACCCTCAGTTTTTTCCAGATCGACGAGCCGAACCTCATTGACACGCCGGTGGGTGCCGCGCTCTATCGACGGGAGGCGGATGGCAAGAACGTCTATCGAGGCGTTGAATACACGATGAATGGCAATTTAGCGCCGAAATGGACGGTGACGGGGGGCTTCCTGTATTTGGACGCCAAGCGGGACAAGACCTTTAAGGGCGAAAAGAACGGCTTCTTCGTCACCGGCGCGGCGAAATGGAGCGGCGTCATCGGCTTGGAGTATCGGCCTGACAAGGATTTCAGTGTTTTGGGCCGCCTTGTGATGACCGAGAAATGCTTTATTGAGAATACCTCGGGCAGGGGAAAGATTGAGCTGCCGGGGTACGCGACCTTTGATTTAGGCGTGAAATATAATACACGGATCAACACCACGCCGGTCAAACTCAGCCTGATGTGCTATAATGTCTTCAACAAGAGTTACTGGATGGGGCGGGGCGGCTCCAGCACCTTTGGGCTGTCCATGCCGCGGACGCTGATGTTCTCGGCGCAATTTGACCTGTAAGAAGGGTTTTTGAGGGAGGCTGGGGCAGTCTCCCTCTTTTTCTGAGGACGACTTTTTTTAGCTGGGAGAGGAGGTGCTGCCGTGGAGCATGTTTCGTTTTTCCTTCGGAAATGTGCAGCCCTTTGGGTTGCGGCGGCGCTTTTTCTCGCTATGCTGTTAGCGGGAGTGCTGTCATCCACGGAGGGGGCGCACCCCGACGAGATCGTGTTGGCGGCGGCTCGGGATCTGGCCCCGGGGGAAAAGGATCCCTACTATATCAGCAGCATTGCCAAGGTTTGGGAGCCGCTGATTGAGACGGACAACGACGGGCATATCCGAGGCTGTCTGGCAGAAAGCTGGGAGAGCAGCGAAGACTGCACCCGCTGGCGGTTTAAGCTGCGGCAGGGGATATGGTTTCAAGACGGAGAGCCCTTCAATGCGGCGGCGGTCGTCCAAAATTATCTTCGCTGGGAGCACATGGGGTATCGTTCCTCCACCTTTTACGGTTTTCTCCTGTCCCGGGTCTATCCGGGATATCAGGGGATCCGCCAAGTCGGCGAGTATGAGGTGGAACTGCGCTTTGATCGCCCGCAGCCAATGCTCATCTATCGAATGATCAATTTTTCGTCCCCCATCTTCAGTCCTCGGTGTTTCGATATGGACAGCGGTGATTTTACCGGGTACGCGGTGGGTACCGGCCCCTTTGCCATCGCCGACCGAAAGCCGGGGCAGTGGGTGCTTCTGAGGCGCTTCGATGGGTATCATGGAGAAAAAGCGAAGAGCGAATACATCCGCCTTGTCAGTATGCCGAATACGGCGACGCGTTTTTCTGCCCTGAAGGCCGAGGAGATTTTAGGCGTCGTGGACATCGGGGCCATGGCCCCTTCTTTCACGATAGAGCTTTTGCGGGATCCGCGGTTTGCCGTCTCCGCCAACCGCAACACCATCAATCAGTATCTCACCGTAAATCAGGAACATTGGCCCTTTTCCGACGTACGAATGATCCGTGCCATCAGTCTCTTGATGGACCGGGAAGCCATCGTCCGCTATTATTTTCATCCTCAGTCGGAGCCGACGGTCAACATGCTGAATTTTTGCAGTCCCTTTGCGAAAACATACCCGGTGACGCGGGACGAAGCGAAGGCTATTCGGTTGGCGGAGGCGGTCATGGACGGAAAGCGGTATCAGGCGAAGCTCCTCATTCCGCAGTATGGTCTCAGCCGCTATTCCTATAAGGAAGTGGCCGAATATCTGCAAATGGAGCTGAAAAAGTTGGGGATCGACCTGCGTATTTTAATTTTGGACAGCGCCACCCATGGACGCTATACCAGCGCCGGAAATTACGATTTTTCGCTGGGCACGCACGGGATGGCGAATTATGCGCCGGAGTCTTTGTTGCAAGGCTACATGACGGCGGAAGGCATGGAAAATAAGCTGTATCACATCGGCTATCGAAACGAGGAGGCCGAGGAAATTTTTCGTAGGCTCCCCGGTATGCTGGATATGGGAGAGCGGCGGGCGCTTTACGACCGGTTGCAGGACATCGCCGTGGAAGCTCCGCCGATCCTGCCCATCGACAGTGATTACAACGTGGTGGTGTACAATCAGGCAGCGCTCACCGGTTACGGGGCAACGACCTATGGTGTTACCATCGATAAGATTGCGAGGCGCTGACGAATGGGTGAATATGTGCGGCAGCGGCTGCTGCTCTTTGTGCCGACCCTCTTGGGTATGACGATCCTTTCTTTTGTATTGGGATTTCTCTCGCCTTCCGATCCGGCGCTGGTGGTGTTGACGCTGGATGGGACATCGGCTCCCACGGCGGCGGAATTGGCGGCCAAGCGTCAAGAATTGGGGCTCGATCAGCCCTATGTGACCCAGTATTGGCATTGGCTGCGCGGCGTGCTGCAAGGGGATTGGGGTGTTTCCTTCATCAGCGGCAAGACGGTGTGGGAAGAATTGACTACAGCGCTGCCTGTCACGCTGGCGGTGGCGGCATTGGCTTTCTTTTGGGCGATGCTGTTTAGTATTTTTTTGGGCACGGCGATGGCGATCTATAAATACCGGCGGCCGGATCGCCTGCTGCTCCTCTCCTCCATGGCTCTGACTTCTTTGCCAAGTTTCTGGCTGGCCATCGTGGCCATGCAGATCCTGTGCGAAGAGTACCATCTTTTTCCCACCAGTGGCTACGGGACGATACGCCACCTGTTCCTGCCCAGTCTCGTGCTGGCAGCGGGTACCATCGGTGCTGTCATGCGTCTCATGCGCGACGCCTTAAGTAAAGTGTTGGAGGAAAACTACATCCTGACGGCCCGGGCGAAAGGGCTTCCCTTTCTTTACGTTGTCTATAAGCACGCCTTACCTAATGCCCTTATTCCTATCGTGACGATGTTGGGCAATTATTTTGGGGGATTGTTGGGCGGCGCGGCGGTGATTGAGCTGATTTTTTCCCTGCCGGGTTTGGGTACGTTGATCTTAAACGCCGTACAGGCGCGGGACTATCCTCTCATTCAAGGCTATGTCCTTTTGGTGGGGGCCATGGTCATTTTCGTCAATCTGGCAGTGGATGTCCTCTACGCGGTGGTCAATCCGCGGCTGCGGTCGGGAGGCGAGGCGGATGGATAATCGGCGTCTGCCCTTTGGCGGCTTAGAGTACGCGGCGCTGACCGTACTGCTCTTCTTTCTTTTGATAGGCTTTTTGGCGCCGTGGATCATGCCCTACGCGCCGGATCAGATCAATATGGAAGAGGTTTTGCAAGCGCCGGGGGCGGCGTATCTTTTAGGTACTGACCCTTTGGGGCGGGACATCCTGAGCCGGCTCCTCATGGGGACGCGGATTTCCATCGGATTTGCGGTAGTCACGACTTTCTGTACCATGGGGGTCGGCCTCGTCGTGGGCATTTTGAGCGGCTGGTGCGGCGGCAAGGTGGATGCCGCCGTTCAGACGGTGGTGAATATTTTTCAGGGGGTGCCGAGCTTCAGCCTGATGATCGCCTTGGCGGGGCTTTTAGAGCCGGGGTTCGTCAGTATGCTCATCGCGATTGTGGCGACCTCGTGGACGGGATTTTCTCGCGTGGTGAGAGGCGAAGTTCTGCGCTTAAAAAACAGTCCTTTCGTCGAAGGACTGCGGGCTTTGGGGGCGGAGCCGAGTTTCATCATTCGCTACTATGTCCTGCGAAGCTTAGCCCCGGTGATCAGCGTCCTCTTTACTATTCGCGTGGGCAGTGTGCTGCTGTCGGCGGCGGGACTCAGCTACATCGGTATCGGGCTTCAGCCGCCGCTGGCGGATTGGGGGCTCATGGTGAATGAAGGGCAGACTTATTGCCGGACGTATCCGCTGCTCCTCTACGCACCGGGAGCCTGCATCTTCTTTTTGTGCCTGTCCGTCAATCTTTTGGGCGAAAGCCTCAAACGACGATTTATGAAACCGGATTGGCTGGGGAAATGAGGGGGAGAACATGATTCATGGGGACATCGCGCTGCAAGAGGTGACGGTCAACTTTCCCTATGAGCAAGGGGTTGTTCTCACCGATATTTCCTGTCGTTTCCCCGCCGGAGAGGTGTCGGCGATCCTCGGTGAATCCGGCAGCGGGAAATCTGTCTTGGGCAAAGCGGTGCTGCGCCTTTTGGACCGGGCGGAAATTCGGGGCAGCATCCGATGGGGTAATGTGGAACTAACGGCGCTTTTCGAAGGGGAGCTGCGAAAGATCCGGGGCCGGAGAATCTTCTTCCTACCGCAGGACCCTTCCGTGGCGCTGAATCCGTCGCTCTCCATCGGCGAGCAGATCACCGAGGCGCTGGAATACCATCACGGATTGACGACAGAAGAGGCATATCGGCGGGGGGAAGCGGAGCTAACCGCCTATGGGTTTGAAAACAGCCATGATATTTTACGCAGCTATGCTTTTCAGCTTTCCGGCGGGATGCAGCAACGCGTCCTCTGCGCCATGGCCTCGGTTTTGCGTCCGGAATGGATATTGGCTGACGAGCCCACCAAGGGCCTTGATCCTTTGCTGCGCCGCCAGATGATCGATCTCTTGCGAAAACTGCATCGGGATACAGGGGGTGGACTCATTTTTATCACCCACGATATGCGCTTGGTGCGGGAATTAGCCACGATCTGCGTTGTTCTGCGGGAGGGACGGCTCGTGGAAGCCGGGCGGGTGGTAGAC
>CAJPQU010000138.1 GCA_905372875.1 uncultured Schwartzia sp.
TCGCTACTGCCGCACCGAAAGTGCTAAGACTTCATTGGCACTCCCCGTCCGATAGCCCGCTAAATCAAGGGTCACATAGGAAAATCCCACCGTCCGAAGCGCCGCTGCAATTTCTTCTCGATGCGCAATCAAACACGGCAGCGCCTCCGGTTCGGCCTCAATCCGAGCCAGTGAACCGTGATGCCGTACACGCAATTGTCCCGCGGCAAAAGGGCGTACCGCCCGCTCCGCCGCCTCCACCATGGCCAATCGCTCCGCCGTCAGGGGAAGGCCATAGGCCACGCGGGAAGCCAGGCAGGCCGCGCTGGGCTTATTCCACACCGAAAGGCCCCAGGTCTTTGCCTGCCAACGAATCTCCGCTTTCCCCCATCCCGCCTCTAAAAACGGGGAGACCACTCGGGGAAAAAGCTCGGCGACCGCCCGCAGGCCCGGGCGGTAATCGCTGCGATCGTCTTGATTGCTGCCCTCGGCCACCGGCGCGAAACCCTCTTCTTCCGCCCAAGCGGCAAGCTGTTCGAAACGATCCCGCTTACAATGGTAGCAGCGTTCCTCATCGTTAGCCGCTACGCGGGGATCCTCCATCTCCCGCGTTTCGATTTCCACCTGCCGAAGGCCGGTATTTTGCGCAACCTCGCGAGCCGCCCTTCGTTCCTCTACGGACGTGAACGGCGACACCGCGGTGACTGCCACCGCGTGATCTCCTAAAGCCAAAGCCGCTGCTTTAGCCAAGGTCGCGCTGTCCACCCCGCCGGAAAGAGCAACGGCCAGCCGTCGATATCCTTTGAGCCGAAGCAAAAACTCCTCCGCCGTATCCATATCTTCATTCTCCCAAGCGGCGTCTTATTTCCTGAAGCGCTGCCTGCCGCACCTCTTTCAGCGGCACATCGTTTTTCTTTGCCAGACGGCGGCAATCTTCATATTCCGCCGACAAAGACACGATTTTCCCTTTATAGGTACTGATTTTACAGGATACTGCTCCGTAAGGGGTCGTGACGGTCTCCGTACGGCGCTCTGCTTCGCAGCGCTCGGCCACCGGCATCACCCGCAGCCCGATGCTGGTGGTCTCCCGAAAGAGGATGTCCGCGCAGCGTTTCCGGCCGGCTTCCTCCACCAATACCGACAGCGCTGCCGCCGGGCGGCTCTTCTTCATCATGATGGGGGTCAGCCAAACATCTAAAGCCCCCGCCGCTAACAGCCGGTCAAAAACATACTCGTAATTTTGCGGATTCATATCGTCAATATTCGTTTCTATAATATATCGCTTCACCGTTTGCCGTTCTTCGTATTCCCCCACATAGACCCGAAGGACATTCGGCGTCACCAATTCCCAAGTCCCAGCGCCGTAGACGATCTTATCCGGCTGAAATCCCGCCGGCAGGTAATTTGCGTATGCCGCCAGCGCGTGTACCACCGCCGCCCCCGTAGGCGTCGTCAGTTCGCGCTGCTCATCGTTATGGTAAAAAGGAATCCCCCGCAAAAGCGCCGCCGTCGCGGGGGCCGGCACCATCATGCGCCCATGGGCACAGTCCACGTAGCCGCTTCCCGTATTGACCCGGGAAACAAACACTTTTTCGATCGCCAGATACTCGAGGGCCAGCGCCGTTCCCACAATATCGACAATCGAGTCTACCGCCCCTACCTCATGGAAATGCACTTCCTCCGGCGGCAGTCCGTGAACCTCCCCTTCCGCTTCGGCGAGGCAGGAAAAGACAGACAATGCTCTTTCCTTCACCGCATCCGTCAGGGGTGATGCTGCCAAAAGATTTCGGATTTCTCCCATGGTTCGGTGAGAATGCGCCCCCTGCCCGGCGTGATCATGAGTGCCGTGTTCCCCATGGGCATGTGCCGCGGAAATATCCTCCACTTCTACATACGTCGCTGCGATCCCGCTTCGCTTCACCGCTGAGACATGCAGCCGAAACGTTTCCGTCCCGAGAAGTTTTTGCAGCTCTCCTTCCAAATATAAGAGCGGAACTCCCGCCGCTAAAAATGCCCCCAGGAGCATGTTACCGCTGAGGCCGGAAAAACAGTCCAAATAGATTGCCTTCATGATCTCACCTCATGTGATTGATCCGGCTGGCTAAGACCCCCGCGCCAAAGCCGTTGTCAATGTTCATCACCGCCACGCCGGCAGCGCAGGAATTGAGCATGGCCAAGAGAGCCGACAATCCATGGAAGCTGGCCCCATACCCGACGCTGGTGGGAACGGCGATGACCGGTTTCGCCGTAAGGCCGCCCACCACACTGGCCAGCGCGCCTTCCATCCCCGCCGCCACGATGAGAACATTCGCCCGGCGAATTTCCTCCGCATGAGCGAAAAGGCGATGGATCCCCGCCACACCCACATCGTAGCGAGTATCCACGGCGTTCCCCATAAGCTCCGCCGTCAATGCCGCTTCAGCCGCCACAGGGATATCGCTGGTTCCCGCCGTCAAAACGAGGATGCGCCGCGCCTCATCCACCGGCGCGATAGGGCGCCGAAGGTAAGCGATGCGGGATACTTCATCGTAAACAGCCTCCGGCAAAGCCGCCTGCACCACCGCCGCCTGCTCTGGCGACACTCGTGTCGCCATGACACTCCCCTGGGAATCGGCCGCGAGTCTCGATAGGATGGCCGCCACCTGCGCCGCCGTTTTTCCCGCCGCGTAGACCACTTCAGGAAATCCCTGCCGCGCTTCTCGCTGGTGGTCAATGTGGGCAAAGCCTAACTCCTCCCCCGTCAACTTCATGAGAGATTCCACGCCCTCATCCAGCGATACATCCCCCTTTTGACAACGTTCCAAAAGCCGTCGGAGACGGTTTCTATCCAAGGAGGCCACTTCCCTTCCCAGATTTAAATCATACAAATATACAGAGGGCTGACCCGTGCCGCCCCCGCCGCCGAAAATTCCGACGGCGCTGAATCGCCCAATGGATCAAGCCCCCTGCCCGATGTCTTATAAAATTAATCGGCCGCCAAGGCGCAGCTCAACTCTCCAGCGTTTCCTCGGCAGGTGTCATCGCCTGCTGCGGCGCCGCCGGTTCCACCGGCGCCTGGTTCAGCGCGGCCTTGGCCTGCTGTAAGGTATCCAACCCCTGCTCCAGCGTCGTCATGGAATTTCCCAAATGGGCCAACATGTGATCGAATACCTGGTTGGCATATTGATTCGCCTGGTCGCACCGCTGCTGCGCCGTCTGCATAGTGCGCTCCATGATCTCTTTCTCCTGCGCCTGCGCCTGTGTTAAAATCAGCGTCGCCTTCTCCTGGGACTGCTTCACCACGCTGCTCTCGTCCACCAATCGATTGGCGTACTCCTTGGCCTGTTCCACGATGCGCTGCGCTTCGTCCCGCGCGTCCGACAGAATCGTATCCTTCTCCTGCATAACCTGCTCCGCCCGCTGCAGCTCCAGCGGCAGTTCGTTGCGCAGATCATCCACCAGCCGGATCAGCTCCGGCTCCTCAATGATACTCTTATTCGTGAACACGATATGCCTGCCGTCCACCACCAGATTTTCGATATCATCCAAAATATTGCTTACCGTCATCGCTCACCAGCCCACTTTCTGTTTCGCTTTTTCCTGCGGCTAAAGAAGCACCGATAGATTCTGCCTCAATCTGACGAACTTCATTTTATCCGTGCTTCCTTAAAACCGGCTGCCCCATCCTCATTCGCGCCTACTTTGGCACGAATGGCTTCCTCGACGCAAGCCGGAACCAACCCATGTACATTCCCGTTAAAGAGCGCCAACTCTCGGATCCCCGAAGAACTGACGAAATAATACTCCTGACTTGTCAGGATAAAAATCGTCTCTATATTCTTATCAAGATGCTTCAGCGTCTGCGCCTCCTGCATCTCGTACTCAAAATCCGTTACCGAGCGCAGGCCTCGCACGATCACGCTGGCTTTCTGATCCCGCATGAAATCCGTCAACAGCCCGGAAAAAGAACAGGCCCGAAGGTTTTTAATATGGCGCGTCGCCTCGCGAATCAGCCTCACCCGCTCTTCCACCGGCAGCCACGGCTCTTTGCGGATATTATGAAAGACGCTGACAATGATCTCATCGAACATCTTGCTGGCCCGCTCGAAAATATCAATGTGGCCGCAGGTAACGGGATCAAAACTTCCTGAGCACACCGCCCTGACCATCGCTATGCCTCCTGCTCCGCCTCGCGCGACTCTAAAATAAGAATCTGTGTCGTCCGCCCATATCGCACGGTTCGCTGCCAAACGAGTGTGGAAAACGGCGGCAGTTCCTTCTCCGCCGCGCCGCGCTCCACCACCACCAATGCCTCAGGGGAAAGAAGCGGAAAACGATCCAGCGCCAGCAGCACCCGCTGCCACAAACCTGTCTCGTATGGCGGGTCACAAAAAACCAGATCAAACTTCTCCCCCGCCGCCGCTAATCGAGGCAAAGCCGTCAAAACATCCTGCCGCAAAAACTGCGCGCTCGCTAAAAGATGCGTATGAACCGCATTCTCACGAATCACGGAAACTGTCGCCCGATCCACAAAAACCGCCGACGCCGCGCCGCGAGACAACGCCTCCAAGCCCAAGCTGCCCGTTCCCGCGAAAAGATCAAGAACCCGGGCTCCTCGCACTCGTTCCCCTAAAATACTAAACAACGACTCCTTGACACGATCCGCCGTAGGACGCGTATCCAATCCCTTGGGCGCTTTCAGGCGAGCGCCCCGGGCCGTTCCCGTGATGATTCGCATACCGCCCCTCCGCCCGGCAAAATCATTTCCATGAAATCGTTACTATTCTACCACACTTTTCCCGTTTCGTGAACTATCGTTACCGAAAAAACACCCCTTTCCGTCATCAGTCCCGCCAACACTGGGAAAATGAACATTTCTCTTTTCTATTTCTTTCTTCTTCCCATCATTTCCCAAAATATTATCCCTCCCATTTCCTTTTTAATGTTTCACGTGAAACATTCCCTTAGC
>CAJPQU010000139.1 GCA_905372875.1 uncultured Schwartzia sp.
CGGATTTCATGTACGACAATATGATTTTGGAAATGAATGTGATCCACGCTGCCTGGCAAAACGGCTGCCGGAAGTTGGAATTTTTGGGCTCCTCCTGCATCTACCCCCGCCTCGCTCCCCAGCCCATGAAGGAGGATTGCCTCTTGACGTCTTCCTTGGAGGAAACGAACGAGGCCTACGCGCTGGCTAAGATTTCCGGGCTGAAATACTGCGCCTACCTGAATCGCCAGTACGGTACAGACTACATCTCGGTGATGCCCACGAATCTTTACGGCCCCAATGATAATTATCATCCCACCCGCAGCCATGTCTTGCCCGCTCTGATCCGCCGCTTTCATGAGGCGAAAATGGCGGGGGCGGCGTCCGTGACCTGCTGGGGGGACGGATCGCCCCGGCGGGAATTCCTCTATGTGGAGGATTTGGCGAACCTCTGCGTCTTTTTGATGAACCATTACCAGGGCAGCGAGACGGTGAACGCGGGGACGGGCCAGGAAATCACCATCAAGGCCTTGGCGGAGTTAGTGGCCCGGGTGGTGGGCTATACGGGAGAGATCTGTTGGGATCCCGAGAAGCCGAATGGCACGCCTCGTAAGCTCCTGGACGTCTCGAAGGCTACAGCGCTGGGGTGGCGCTATCAGACGGAGCTGGAAGAGGGCGTGCGGCTGGCCTACGCGGACTTTCAAGAGAACGTCGCGCCGACTTTGGGGTAGAAGGGGCGGCGGAGCTCCGCGGCGGCGAAGGCTGACGGGGGCGGTTACCGGTGGAAAAAGAGGCGAAAGGATGGTATACTAAGGGCAGCGAAGCGCTTTAGAGATTGGCGCTGGCTGAAGGATGTTGGCCATGTTGACGAAGTTTCCCACCTTTCGCAAAGTTATGCTTCTCACCGGGGTGCTGCTCTTGACAGCGCTGGCGGTCTATTTGGCGCTCCACACGGTGCTGGCCGTTTATCCGGAAGAATTTTCCACCGACGTGTACTATCAGATGATGCCGATGAACCTGCTCTTGGTCGGCATCCTTTTTGGTGTTTACGGCCTCTTTTCTCTGGCGAAGAAGCGTTTTGGAGAGATCTTTATCGGCCTCGCCCTTTCCGTTCTCTACACCTTCATCATCATGATGGCGGCAAATTTCTTTTTCCGCGCCTTCAGCTATTCCCGGAGCGTTCTCATGGTCACGGCGGCTTACGAGCTCGTACTGCTGGGGGGATGGCTGTGGTTCATGTGGCGCTTGGAACGCTTCATCATGGTGCCACGGGCGGCCCTCGTCATCGGCAGCGAGAAAGCCTGCGCCCGGGTTCTCCTGCGCCTTTCCCGCGTCCCCGAGATGGGGATCCAGGTGCGCCATATCGCCATGGACGGCGCGGACAGCGACGGATGGCGGGCGCAGCTTTTGACGGTGGATGTGGTCATTTTGTGCAGCGACGTGGAGATCACGAAGAAAGCGGAAATCGTCGGCTGTTGTCAGGAACTGCAAAAAGAGGTTCTTTTGACGCCGTCTCTTTATGAACTTTATTGCAGCGGGCTTTCCATTGATAAGATCGATGACATCCCCTTTTTCCGGCCTCAATATTTGAATCCCTCCTTAGAGCGCCGTTCCTTAAAGCGCATCTTGGACGTTTTCGTCGCGGGGGCAGCGCTGCTTTTAACAGCGCTGCCCATGTTCCTTATCGCCATCCTCATCAAATTGGACAGCAAGGGGCCGGTTTTTTACAAGCAGGTGCGGACAGGACGTTACGAAAAGGAGTTTGCGGTCTATAAATTTCGCAGCATGCGCCTCGACGCCGAGGCGGAGAGCGGGCCCGTCATGGCGGGGGAAAACGATCCGCGCATCACTCGGGTGGGGCGGTTTCTCCGGGCGACACGCCTCGACGAGCTGCCGCAGTTCATCAATGTCCTTAAGGGAGAGATGAGCGTAGTGGGACCGCGCCCCGAGCGGCCCTTCTTCGTTCGGCGGTTTAAGCAGGAGATCCAGGAGTATGCCTATCGCCACAACGTAAAGCCGGGGATCACGGGATTGGCGCAAGTCTACGGGAAATACAACACCACGGCCTACGATAAACTCATCTACGACCTCATGTATGTGCAGCACTGCGATATTTTTACCGATTTAGTCATCATCATCCAGACGGTGCGGGTGCTCTTCCAAAAGAGCAGTACGGAAGGCGTGGATGAGGATAAGGCCGCGCAGGCGCTGGCCGCCTATGGCCTGCGCCAGGACGAGAAAATGAGTGAGGAAAAAAGCGGGTCATGAAATCATTTTTGAAGATCTTTACTATATTCACGCCGTCAGAGCTGCGGCGCTGCGCCATCATTGTCGCGGCCATGGTGGTGGGCGCCATGCTGGAGGCGGTGGGCATCGGCGCGATTTTGCCCTTGATCTCCCTGATGGGGCAGCCGGATTTTCTGGAACGTCACGCCGAGATCCAGTCGTATGCTGCGGGGATGGGGATTGAGGGACATAGGGACTTGATCATGGCCGGGGCGCTGGCCCTTATTTTCCTATATGCCATAAAAAATCTCTACATGGCCTGGCAGACGAAGCTTCAGATCGATTTTTCGCTGCGGTACCAGGTCTATTTTTCGGGACAGCTGATGGCGAATTATCTCTCCAAGCCCTATATGTTTCATTTGAATCATAATACGGCTACACTGCTCCGCAATGTAAATTCCGGGGGACAAGTGGCTTTTTCCACAATTCTCATCCCCACCTTTATGCTGTTGACCGAACTGATTACGGCCGGGACGATCTGGCTGATGCTCGTCTTTGTGGATGCCTTTACGGCCATCGTCGTCGCCGGATTGATGGCGGCTCTGATCTATGCTCTGCTCAAATCCTTTCGCCGCAAGATTGCCGAGGCGGGCCGGGTGCAGAATGAGTATGCGGCGGTGTATATCAAATGGCTCAATCAGGGACTGGGCGCCATCAAGGAAACGAAGGTCATGCGTCGGGAGCGGTTCTTTTTGGAAGAATTTCTGGAAAGTTATACGTTCTATGGCAACGCCAATCGCAAGTTCCTCTTTCTCAATCAGCTGCCTCGCATGATCATTGAGACGCTGGTAGTGTGCGCCCTGCTCCTGATGATCGTGGTGAAGCTCTCTTTAGGCACGGCTCCGGGGGATATTGTACCCCTCCTGGGGGTGTTGGCGCTGGCGGCCTTTCGTCTCATGCCCAGCGCCAACCGCATCGTGAATTTAGCCAACGGCATCAAATTTCAGATGCCGCTTTTCGAGGAACTTTACCGGGAGTTTTTGGCCATCAAGAGCCGGGCGGTACACCGGCGGGAACTCAAGCTGGCGGCAGATTCCGGGAAATTATCATTTCAGCGGGAGCTTTCGGTGGAAAACTTAGGGTTTGCCTACCCGGGGCGCGAGGAGATCGTCCTCAAAGAGGTGAGCTTTCACGTGCCTAAAGGCGCCTTCGTGGGCATTGTCGGCCCCTCGGGCGCCGGGAAAACCACCTTTGTGGACATTCTCTTGGGACTCCTGCGCCCTGCCAAAGGCCGCATTCTCGTGGACGGCGTGGACGTCTGGCAGGATATCCGGGCCTGGCAGGCCAACATCGCCTACGTTCCTCAAACGATCTACCTCATCGACGGTACGATTCGGGAAAATATCGCCTTGGGGATGAGGCCGGAGGATATCGACGATGACAAGGTGCGCCGGGTGCTGAAGATGGCGGAGCTCCACGATTTCGTGGCGGCACAGCCGGAAGGGATCAATGCTATGGTGGGCGAGCGCGGCGTCCGCCTCTCCGGGGGGCAGCGCCAGCGCATCGGCATCGCCCGGGCCCTCTATCAGGAGCCGGAGGTTCTCATTTTAGACGAAGCCACATCCTCTTTAGACAGCGCCACAGAAGAAAGCATCACCCATACGATTTTGAAACTCAAAGGGGAGATCACCATTCTTTCCATCGCCCATCGGGTGAGCACCTTAGCGGAATGCGATTTTAAGGTGAAATTCGCCGAGGGGGAAGCGATGCTTTTGGAGCCGATGGATAAAAAATAAGGGAAGCATACAAATACGCCATAGAACCTGGGGGCGAAAGCTGCCGTGGTTCTATGGCGTATTTTAGTTTATGGGGAAAGAAAACACCCCTTGACGCTGATAAGAGCTGTCAAGGGGTGTTTGGTATCGTGGGTTATATGCTTTGACGCGCCTGTTCGTCTTTGTCGATGAGGATGGCGACGGCGCCGTCGCCGGTGATATTGAGGCAGGTACGGAACATGTCCAGGATGCGGTCGATCCCCGCCACTAAAGCCAGTCCTTCGATGGGGAGACCGACGGACTGGAGTACCATGGCCAGCATGATGAGGCCCGCGCCGGGGACGCCTGCCGTGCCGATAGAAGCCAAGGTACCGGTGAAGACGATCATGACCATCTGTCCGAAGGAGAGATCGACGCCGAAAACGTTGGCGATGAAGAGGGAGCAGACCCCCATGTAGAGCGCGGTGCCGTCCATGTTGATGGTGGCCCCCAAGGGCAGAACGAAGCTGGTGACTTCCCGGGAGACCCCTAATTTTTCCTGGAGGTTCTTCATGTTGACGGGGAGCGTCCCAGCGCTGCTGCAGGTGGTGAAGGCGATCATCATGGCTTCCGACATGCCGGCGAAGAAGGTTAAGGGGGATATCTTGCCGCCGAATTTCGCCAGCATGGAGTAGACCCCCACGGCGTGGATGACGCTGCCCACCGCCATGCAGAGGATGACGGAAATGAGGGGCAGCAGCACCTTCGGCCCGTGGGCCGCTACTACCGGCAGGAGCAGGGCGAAGACGCCGATGGGAGAAATCGCCATGATCATGGCGATGACCTTGTAGCAGACTTCGGCGGCGGCGTCAAAGAAGCGAATGAGCACCTGGGCTTTTTCGCCCCCCACTTGC
>CAJPQU010000140.1 GCA_905372875.1 uncultured Schwartzia sp.
TATCCTCCCTTGTTATAAGATGGTGGACACCTGCGCGGCGGAATTTGAGGCGGCGACGCCTTATTACTATTCCACCTTTCAAGGGCAGGAAAACGAAGCCGTTCCGTCTTCCCGTCGCAAGGTGATCGTGCTCGGCTCCGGCCCCATTCGTATTGGGCAGGGCGTAGAGTTTGACTATTGCTCCGTCCATTCCGTGTGGGCGCTGCGGGAGATGGGTATAGAAGCTATCATCATCAACAACAATCCGGAAACGGTCAGCACCGATTTTGACATTTCTGATCGGCTCTACTTTGAGCCGCTGACGGCGGAAGACGTGCTGAATATCATCGATCAGGAAAAACCCGAGGGCGTCATCGTGCAGTTTGGCGGCCAGACGGCCATTAACCTTGCGGCGGCGCTGCAAAAAGCCGGGGTCAAAATCTTCGGCACATCGGTGGATGATATCGATCGGGCGGAGGATCGGGAGCGGTTCGACGACGTTCTGACCCAGGCACAGATTCCGCGCCCGAAAGGCTTGAGCGTCACCAACGTGGAAGACGCTTTCCGGGGGGCGGCGGAGATTGGCTACCCGGTGATGGTGCGTCCATCCTATGTTTTGGGCGGCCGCGCCATGGAAATCGTCTACAACGAAGAAGAACTGCGGGATTATATGAGCCGCGCTGTGAAAGTAACGCCAGATCATCCCGTCTTAGTGGACCGTTACATGGAAGGCACGGAAGTGGAAGTGGACGGGATTGCCGACGGTACGGACGTGGTCATTCCCGGCATCATGGAGCATGTGGAACGCGCGGGGGTTCATTCCGGCGACAGCATTGCCGTCTATCCGCCCCAAACCTTGTCCGCCAAGGTCATTTATACCATCATCGACTACACGAAACGATTGGCGTTGAACCTTCATGTTAAAGGACTTCTTAACATCCAATATGTGGTGGTCAACGATGAAGTGTACGTCATTGAGGTCAATCCCCGCTCCAGCCGCACCGTACCGTTTTTGAGCAAGATCACCGACATTAAAATGGTGAACGTCGCTACCCGAGTGGCATTAGGGGAGACGCTCAAAGAGCAGGGCTTTAAGTCGGGACTGGTGACGCCGCGCCCCTATGTCGCGGTCAAAGCGCCGGTATTTTCCTTCTCCAAAATGCAGGATGTGGATATTTCTCTCGGCCCGGAAATGAAATCCACGGGCGAAGTCATGGGCATTGATTATCACTACGCCCGGGCGCTCTACAAAGCCATCACCGGCATGGGCATGAATGTCCCCACTCAAGGAAAGATTCTCTTTACGGTGGCGGACAAGGACAAAGAAGAGATGAAGCAGTTGGCCAAGGCATTTTCCGAGTTGGGTTTTCAACTTGTGGCCACAGAGGGAACGGCTAAGACTATTCGGTCGCTGGGCATTGACGCCGATATTGTGGGAAAAGTACACGAGCGCAGTACCGACATCATCCAGATGATCAAATCGGGGCAGATCCACATGGTCATCAACACCTTGACCCAAGGGAAACATTCCGCGAAGGATGGTTTCAAAATTCGGCGCGCCACGGTAGAACATGGCATCGCTTGCCTTACTTCGCTGGATACGGCTTGGGAAGTGCTGCGGGTTCTGTCCTTTATGCGAGAGAGGCGGCTGGTCTATGTTTTAGCGCTGCAAGATTATGTAGGCGGCGGTGATGGCCTTGCGTAAAAAGGCGCTGGACGCGGCTATCTTGAGCAATCGCCGGGTGGGGACGGAGATTTACCGTTTGGAAATCAACTGTCCTTTCCTCACCCAAGAAGGCGTGCCCGGGCAATTTATCCAAGTCCGTATCGACGGGATGGGACTGCTCCTGCGCCGGCCCCTGGGCATTGCCGAAGCCTACTCAGCCACTGGCACCGTCGCGATGTACTATCGGATCGTGGGGAAGGGAACTGCCGCGCTCGCGGAGATGAAGCCGGGGCAGACGGTAAACTGTCTGGGACCGTTGGGGAAGGGGTTTTCGCTGCAAGCAGAGCGGCCGCTGCTCATTGGCGGCGGCATGGGGATCGCGCCGCTCCTCTTTTTGGCGCAGCGCTTTCAGGGGAAAGCTGCTGTCTTGATGGGGGGGCGGAACAAAGCGGAGGTTTTCTGGTCGGACTTCTTTGCTCCCGCTGCCAAGGAGGTATTTATTACCACCGACGATGGCTCCGCAGGGGAAAAAGGCTTTACAACAGCGCTTTTGCCCACATTGCTGGAGAAATATCGGTTTGACGTCTTATTCACCTGCGGGCCGGACATCATGATGCGGAAGATTTGGGAGATTGCCGACAAGGCTGACGTTCCCTGTCAGGTATCTTTAGAACGGCACATGGCCTGTGGCCTTGGCGCCTGTCTTTCCTGCGCCATTGACACGGCGGACGGGGGACGGAAAAAAGTTTGCCAAGACGGTCCAGTCTTTTGGGCACAGGAGGTGTTTTGATGGAGCAATCGAACCGCCTATCAACGGACATCGCCGGGATTGCCATGGAAACGCCGGTTCTCACGGCTTCTGGAACCTTTGGCTTCGGCGAAGAATTTGCCGATTTCGTTTCCCTGCGCCGCTTGGGGGCGGTGATGGTCAAGGGAACGACACTCAAGCCTCGGCGAGGCAACGACGGGGTGCGGATGGCGGAAACGCCGATGGGGATGCTCAATTCTATCGGCTTGGAAAATCCCGGGGTTGAGTTCTTTTTGCAGACCATTTTACCCCGCCTTGCTCCCTACGGTATGAACGTCATTGTCAATATTTCCGGCAGCAGCGCGGACGAGTACGGAGAATTGGCCAAGCGATTAGATGTCCCGGGGGTGGCCGGGATTGAACTCAATGTTTCCTGTCCCAATGTCAAAGAGGGTGGTATCCTTTTTGGCACGTCGCCGGACGCCGTGGCATTGGTGGTGCGGGCGGTCAAGGCGAATACGAAGAAGCCGGTCATTCTGAAATTGTCCCCCAATGTCACGGACATCGTCCCCATTGCTCAAGCGGCGGAAAAAGCGGGCGCTGACGCGCTCTCCCTCATCAATACGCTTTTGGGGATGGAAATTGACATTCACACTCGGCGGCCGGTGTTAGGGAATATCACCGGCGGTCTTTCCGGCCCCGCCGTGAAGCCGGTGGCGCTTCGCTTGGTCTGGCAGACGGCGCGGGCGGTTCACATTCCCGTCATCGGCATGGGGGGCATCATGACGGCGGACGATGCCATCGCGTTTTTTTTGGCAGGGGCGTCGGCGGTGGCGGTGGGAACGGCGAATTTTGTCGACCCGGCGATCACGGAAAAGATCATTCAAGGAATAGAAGCGTATCTTATTCGTTATCAGGTGGCTCATATTCAGGAGTTGGTGGGGAAATTGGAGGCCTGAGAAAGGGGCGTTATCATGTCCGACCCTCGTTTGATTGTCGCTTTGGATGTTCCTTCCCTGGAGGAAGCCAAGGCGTTAGTGGAAACTTTGGGGGATGAGGTGAGTTTCTACAAGGTTGGAATGGAACTTTTTTATCGCGTCGGTGTTTCGGTCATTGACTATCTGCACCACGAGGGAAAAGAGATTTTCCTTGATTTAAAGCTGCACGATATTCCTAATACCGTGGCGGAAGGGCTATGCTCTCTTATGGAGGCACGGGTTTCGCTGCTTAACGTCCATGCCCAAGGGGGCTACGCCATGATGAAGACGGCGGGGGAGAGAGTTCGCACTAAGGCGGCGCAACAAGGTGTACCCGCCCCACGACTCATTGCCGTGACTCTCCTCACCAGTTTAAGCGAAAAGGAGTGGCAGCGGTTGGGGCATACCGAATCCATTGCCCAGCAAGTCATACGATTGGCCAAATTGGCAAAAGAAGCCGGATTGGACGGCGTTGTGGCCTCACCGTGGGAAACGGCGGACATCCGGCAGGTGTGCGGTGAAGAGTTTCTCATCATAACGCCGGGTATTCGGCCGACGGGAAGCGAAATGGCGGATCAGCACCGCATCGCCACGCCCGCTGCCGCCCTTCAAAATGGCGCGACACACATCGTAGTGGGGCGTCCCATCCGCGGTGCGAAGGATCCGCGGGCAGCCGCGCAAGCTATCATTCAGGAAATGAAAGGAATCCTACCATGACAGAACAAGAAGTCAGACAGCTCTTTCTCGAAACGAACGCCATTATGGAGGGGCATTTTCTGCTCACTTCGGGGCTTCACAGTCCGATATATGTAGAAAAATTTAATGTTTTGCAGCACCCGGCCTATACAGAAAGACTCTGCCGTGCCTTGGCGGGAAAATTCGCTGGCGAAGCCGTCGACACGGTGGTCGGCCCCATGACCGGCGGCATCCTGTTAGCCCACGAAGTGGGTAAAGCCTTGGGTACGCGGGCGATCTTCACCGAGCGGGAAAACGGCCGCATGACCTTTCGTCGGGGATTCACTCTGTCGCCAGAGGAACGCGTCCTCATCGTAGAAGATATCGTGACCACCGGCGGCTCAGTAGAGGAAGTTATCGAGGCGGTTCGCGCCTTTGGCGGCGTTCCCGTCGGCGTCGGCATGTTGGTGGATCGAAGTGGCGGCATCGTAAACTTTGGGACGGTTCCCCATAAAGCCCTGTTCCACTTAACGGTCGAGACCTTTTCGCCCGACGACTGCCCCCTTTGCAAAGAAGGAAAGCTTATGACGAAGCGCGGGCGGACGGGAAAGTAATCCTCGATATCGCGGAATACAATATTTGAAAGCCTGCTGTATCTCGTTGCTTAAGCAACGAGATACAGCAGGCTTTCTTTTTTTATCGCAGCTAAATAT
>CAJPQU010000141.1 GCA_905372875.1 uncultured Schwartzia sp.
ACCTACGATGAGGTGGCCCGCATTCACGTGACAGGGGGCTGCATCCTGAAGATGGCGCGTTATAATCCCACGAAGAAGGCGGAAGATTTACAGGCCGTGGTGGAGACGCTGCTGGAATTGGGCGTCACCCATCTTGTCACCATCGGCGGCGACGATACGGCGCACAGCGCGGCGGCGGTGGCCCAGTACGCGAAAGAGCACGGCCGGTCGATCCGTGTCGTTCATGTGCCGAAGACCATTGACAATGATCTGCCTCTTCCCGAGGGCGTTCCCACCTTTGGCTTTGAGACGGCGCGGCAGTTCGGCGCGGTGGAGGTGCAGAATCTGGTGGAAGACGCCCGCACCATGATGAATCGTTGGTATCTTGTCATCGCCATGGGGCGGACCGCCGGACACTTGGCACTGGGAATCGGTCGTTCCTCGGGGGCGGTGCTGACGATCATTCCCGAAGAATTCCATAAGCCGAAGATCGCCTTGCAGGAAGTGGTGGACATCATCGTCGGTTCGGTGATGAAGCGCTATCGCATGGGCCGTACCTTTGGTGTGGCCGTCATTGCCGAGGGCGTGCTGGAAAAGATTGATCAGGCGGACTTGGAGAAGATGGGTTCCATTGAGCTGGATGAACACGGGCACGTTCGTTATTCGGAACTTGATTTCGGCAAAATTCTGCGACAGGCGCTGGCAGTGGAGCTGGCGAAATTAGGGCATAAGCCGAATCTCATCGACAAAGAGATCGGTTACGAGCTTCGCTGCGCGACGCCCATCGCTTTTGATGTTGATTACGCGCGCTCCTTGGGCTATGAAGCGGTTCGCTTCCTGCACCGGGGCAAGACGGGGGCACTCATCTCCATTCAGAACGAATTGGCGGTGCCGCTTTACTTTGAAGATATCCGCGATTCGGAGACCGGAGCGACGAAGGTGCGCCGGGTGGATGTGGACTCGGCCCATTACCGTATCGCCCGGGGATTCATGATTCGCTTGGAGAAGAGCGATCTGGAAGACGCGGCCCTGGCAAAGGATTATCACCTGACGCCCGAGGCGTTTCAGGCACGGTATGGGTACCTGTTCGCAGGAGAAGATTAAAACCTATAAAATTAGTATAAAATAGGCGTCCTCCTCTTGACAGGAGAAGGGATATCCTTTATGATGATAACAAAGCTGAATAAAGACTCATCCAGAGCAGCGGAGGGACTGGCCCGATGAAGCTGCGGCAACCATTGACGAAGTCAAACGGTGCCAATTCCGATAGGCGGATGCCTAAAAGATGAGAGCGGAAAATCAAGGCTCTCGTCAAACGAGAGCTTTTTCTTTGCGGGGAGAGGGGAGTTTTTATTTAGCAGAAGCGCGACTTTCTAAACTTAAGGAGGTAAATCATGAGCAAGAAACGGGTACTTTTTACGTCGGAATCCGTGACCGAAGGCCATCCCGATAAGCTGGCCGATCAGATCTCCGACAGCGTTTTGGATGCCATCATGGCCCAGGATCCCGAAGGGCGTGTTGCCTGCGAAACGCTGGTGACCACGGGGCAGGTGCATGTGGTGGGGGAGATCTCCACGAAGTGCTATATCGATATCCCCCACATCATTCGGGACACGGTGGCTAAAATCGGCTACACGAAGGCGGAGTATGGCTTTGACGCTAATACCTGCGGCATTTTGGTTTCTATCGACGAGCAGTCGGCGGATATCGCGCTGGGGGTGGATAAGGCGCTGGAGGCCAAGGAAGGGGACATGGATCCCATTGACGCTATCGGGGCCGGGGATCAGGGCATGATGTTCGGCTATGCGACGAATGAAACGCCGGAATATATGCCGCTGCCTATTGCGTTGGCCCACAAGCTGACGCGCCGTTTGGCGGAGGTCAGAAAGAGCGGTGAACTGAAGTGGCTGCGCCCCGACGGCAAGTCTCAGGTGACGGTGGTCTATGAGGACGGCAAGCCGGTGGCGGTGGATACGGTGGTCATCTCGACACAACATGCGCCGGAAGTCTCCCAGAAAGAGATCCGTGACGCTATCATCGAGAAGGTCATCAAAACGGTGATTCCGGCAGAACTTTTGACGGCGGATACGAAATATTTCATCAATCCCACGGGAAATTTCGTCATCGGCGGCCCTCAGGGAGACTCGGGCCTCACGGGGCGCAAGATCATCGTGGATACTTACGGCGGTATGGCGCGGCACGGCGGCGGTGCGTTCTCAGGCAAGGATCCCACGAAGGTGGATCGTTCCGCCGCTTACGCCGCTCGCTACGCAGCGAAAAATATTGTCGCAGCGGGACTGGCAGATCGCTGCGAGATCCAGTTGGCCTATGCCATCGGCGTGGCCCGGCCTGTTTCCATTTTTGTCAAAACTTTTGGCACGGGCAAAATCGCGGAAGAGAAAATTGCCGAACTGGTGGGGAAGCATTTTGATCTCCGCCCGGCGGGCATCATCAAGAGCCTTAATTTGCGCCGCCCCATCTATGCTCAAACGGCAGCTTACGGACACTTCGGCCGCACCGATCTCGATCTGCCTTGGGAGCACACGGATAAGGCAGAATTATTGAGAAAAGAGGCTGGCCTTTAAGCGCGGCTGCGGCATAGAGGAGGAGACTGACCCTAAACACGCTTTGGGGCCGGTCTTTTTTTATGACGAGAGGGCTTCAAGCCTGGATGTGAGGGCATTTTCTCCCCGGGAAGAGGCGGAAATTCTGTAAAAAAAGCATTGACATACCTTCGGCGGTAATATATCATTGGAAAGCGGCGCAAAAACGTTCGCGATATTTTCTGCACGGCGATAGTAGTAGGAGGCAAGTTTTCAGGATGCGTACGACGGATAATTTAAGGAATGTAGCCATCATCGCCCATGTCGACCACGGCAAGACGACGCTGGTGGACGCGATGTTAAAGCAGAGCCATGTATTTCGTGCCAATGAACAAGTGGCGGAACGGGTGATGGATTCCGGAGACATCGAACGGGAGCGGGGGATCACGATCCTGTCGAAGAATACCGCCATCATGTATAAGGACATCAAGATCAATATTGTGGACACGCCGGGGCACGCGGATTTCGGCGGGGAAGTGGAACGGGTGCTGAACATGGTGGACGGCGTCCTTCTCTTAGTCGATGCTTTTGAAGGGCCGATGCCTCAGACGAAGTATGTTCTGCGGAAAGCGTTGGAGCAAAAGCTTAAACCCATTGTGGTCATCAATAAGATTGACCGTCCCGATCAGCGAGTAGACGACGTGTACGACGAAGTCTTGGAACTCTTTATGGATTTAGGTGCGGATGACGATCAGCTGGATTTCCCGGTGGTATACTGCGCCGCCCGGGACGGTATTGCAAAGCTGGATATGGCAGACGACAGTAAAGATTTAGAGCCTTTGATGGACATGCTCATCAAGGAAATTCCCGCCCCCAAAGGCGATGCAGAAGGTCCGCTCCAGATGATGGTGACGACCCTGGAAGCGGATGAATACGTGGGGAAGGTGGCCATCGGGCGCATCATGCGCGGTACGGCCCGCCCGAATCAGAGCGTCGTGCTTTTGGCCGGCGATGAAGAAGTCAAGGCGAAGATCGGCAAGGTTTTAGTCTATGAAGGGCTGAAAAAAGTGGAGACGGTTTCGGCCGGGCTCGGTGAGATCGTGGCTCTGACGGGCCTTGGCGATGTGCATATTGGACAGACAGTGGCGGATGCCGTAAATCCGGAGGCGCTCCCCACCATCAATATCGATGAGCCGACGCTTTCCATGACCTTTGGCGTAAATACCAGCCCCTTCGCCGGACGCGAGGGACAGTTTGTAACATCCCGGCACCTGAGAGACCGTCTCTATAAGGAAGTGGAGACGAATGTAGCTCTCCGGGTCGAAGAGACGGATGCCGCCGATGTCTTCAAGGTTTCAGGGCGCGGGGAATTGCATCTTTCCATTTTGATTGAGACCATGCGTCGGGAAGGCTACGAAATGCAGGTGGGGAAACCCGAAGTCATTTATAAGACCATCAACGGGCAGCGGTGCGAACCGATGGAAAACCTTACGGTGGAGGTTCCCCAAGAGTATATGGGGACGGTAATGGAGCTTTTAGGCAAACGCAAGGCGGAGCTGTCCAATATGACAGAGGGCAATGGCTATATGCGTTTGGAATTTATCGTTCCGGCCCGCGGGCTCATCGGCTTTCGCTCGGAGCTTTTGACCAGCACGAAGGGAAATGGGATCATGAGCCATGTATTTCATGGCTACGCGCCCTATAAGGGAGACATGGAGGCGCGGGAGCATGGTTCTTTAGTGGCTTTTGAAGAAGGAGAGACGACGGGCTACGGGATATATACCCTGCAGGATCGGGGTACCATGTTTATTTCGCCTAATCAAGCCGTGTACGAGGGCATGATCGTGGGGGAAAACTCGCGGGAGTTAGACATTGACATCAACCCTTGCAAGCAAAAGCATGTGTCCAACATGCGTACTTCATCTTCGGACGAGGCCATCCGCTTGACACCGCCGCGCATTCTAAGTTTGGAGCAGGCTTTGGAATACATCAATGAGGAAGAATTGGTGGAAGTGACGCCGCAAAGCATCCGCCTCCGCAAGGCGGTACTGGATCATTCGGCGCGGGGTCGGGCTCGCAAGAACGCCAGCAAGGCCAAAGCGTAGTTCTTTATGGATGTAGGCCTTTTGGCTTAATTTACGATAAATCCGCAAAATTTTTTTCGGCTTTGCAGGAAATTTTCATTCTATCGCGAAACATATTTATGC
>CAJPQU010000142.1 GCA_905372875.1 uncultured Schwartzia sp.
GTCCCTTCGCTGGGGGGTAGCCCGAGGCGTATTCTCCAACGAAGCAGGGCTCGGTTCCGCCCCCATCGCGGCGGCGGCCGCCCGGACAGACCACCCCTCCCGGCAGGGCTACGTCAATATGACCGGCACCTTTTTCGATACCATGATCGTCTGCCTTTTGACGGGCCTCGTCATCTCCTCCTCCGGCGCTTTGGGCGCCGTCGATCCGGCCACCGGGGAACCCATCTCCGGCGCGCAGCTCACCATTTTGGCCTTTCACTCGGTCTTTGGCGATTGGTCGAAAATCCTCGTTTCCGTGGCGCTGGCACTCTTCGCCTTCTCCACCATCTTAGGCTGGGAATACTACGGAGAAAAATCTCTGGAATATTTGGTAAAGGATCGCCGCGCCGTCATGGGGTACCGGGTACTCTTCGGCCTTGTCACCTTCGTGGGCGCCACCACCACCCTCGACCTCGTCTGGAACTTCTCCGATACCATGAACGGCCTCATGGCCATCCCCAACCTCATCTGCCTCCTCTGGCTCAACAAGGACATCGCCCAGGAATGTTTCGCCTACGAGAAAAACGTCGTCGCCGTAGAGCGGCGGGGCGAAAAAGTGGACTGCGGAGCCTTTGACGCGGAGCACGACGGGTAAGAACACGAAAATAAAATTGCCGTTTAAGAAAAAGGAGTGCAACCCCCATGAAAAATGTACTGATCGTTTCGGGACACACGGATCTCCAGCACAATTCCTTCGCCAATAAGATCATCATGGAGGATTTAGAGCGGCTTTTGCCCCAGGCTTCCTTCGATTATCTGGATCGATTGTACCCGGACTATAAAATCGACGTCGCCGCCGAGCAGAAAAAGTTGGTGGCCGCCGACGTGATCGTGCTGCAATTCCCCATTTTCTGGTACAGTATGCCGTCTCTCTTGGCGAAATGGATGGAAGACGTATTTGAACACGGCTTCTCTCACGGTTCTTCCGGCAAGGCCCTCACCGGCAAGAAGCTGCTCCTCTCCTTCACCTCAGGCTCCCCGGCGGATACTTACGCCAAGGGTGCGCCCCAGCTCTACTCGGTGGAGACGATGACGACACGCTTTCAGCAGGCGGCAAACCTGTGCCACATGAAATACGAAGGCTTCGTCTACACCGGCGGCGTTTCTTACAGCAACCGCGCCGATAAAGCGAAGCTCGCCGCCATGGCCGACGCCGCGCACGCCCACGCGACGCGGCTAGCGAAAAAGATTCAGTCCCTTTGACGCGCCGCTCCATGAGTAAAGGCCCCGCCCCAAGAAAACGCTTGGCGCGGGGTCTTTCATTTGACAGCCCTTTTTCCGCCCTTTATAATGAAGAAAGTAAAGGAAGCGGCGCTTTCGCGGCGCTGGCAGGAGGTCAGGGAAATGTTGGATATAAAGTTTGTCCGGGAACACTTGGACGATGTGAAAACCATGCTGAAACATCGGTGCAATCCGCTGTCGCTGGATGATTTTGAAGTCTTGGAAAAGCGCCGGCGGGCCATCCTGGGCGAAGTGGAAGGGCTGAAGGGCGAACGCAACGCGGTGTCCAAAACCATCAGCCAAATGAAAAAAAACGGCGAGGACGCGGCGAAATTAGTGGAAGACATGCGGGGCGTCGGGGATCGGATCACCGTCTTAGACGAAGAGCTGCGCAGCGTCGAGGCCCGGCTCAAGGAGATTCTTCTGAATATCCCCAACATGCCAAAGGACGACGTTCCCATCGGCAAGGACGACACGGAGAATCCGGAGATTCGCCGCTGGGGCGAGCCGGCGAAATTCCCCTTTGCCCCCAAAGCCCACTGGGATCTCGGGGAAGATTTGGATATCTTTGACTTTGAGCGGGCCGCCAAGGTGTCCGGGGCGCGGTTCACCTTCTACAAAGGGCTGGGGGCGCGGCTGGAGCGCGCCTGTATCAACTTCATGATGGATCTCCACGCCCGGCAGGGCTACACGGAAATGCTGGCCCCCTACATCGTGAGCCGCGACAGCATGATCGGTACCGGGCAGCTCCCGAAATTCGCCGAAGACATGTTCAAATTGGAAGGCCTAGAGCAGTATCTCGTCCCCACGGCGGAAGTCCCCGCCACGAATTACCATCGGGAAGAGATCTTAGATGGGGCGAAACTGCCGGAGCATTACACCGTCTACACCGCCAGCTTCCGCGCCGAAGCGGGGAGTGCCGGGCGCGACACCCGGGGGCTCATCCGCCAGCACCAGTTCAATAAGGTGGAGCTCATCAAGTTCGCCCTGCCGGAGACGTCGTGGGAGGAATTGGAGGGCATGACGCGGGACGCCGAGGAAGTCTTAAAGCTCTTGAACCTTCCCTATCGGGTGGTGACCCTCTGCACCGGGGACATGGGCTTCACCTCGGCCAAGACTTACGACATCGAAGTCTGGATGCCCGCCCAAGACCGCTACCGGGAAATCTCCTCCTGCTCCAACTGCCTCGACTATCAGGCCCGGCGGGCAAACGTAAAATTCCGCCGCGCTCCGAAGGAAAAGCCGGAATTCGTCCACACCCTGAACGGCTCCGGGCTGGCCGTAGGGCGCACCGTGGCGGCCATCATCGAAAATTATCAGGAGGCCGACGGTTCCGTCCTCATCCCCGAAGCACTCCTCCCCTACATGGGCGGCGTCAAGGAAATCCGAAGGCAACCATGAGGGTCAAGCGCAGTGTAAGCAGCGCTTGACCCTCATGCAGCCGCACGGCAAACGGCTTGCGCATCCAATGGTACGGCAGCCCTTTTTGCCGTGTAACTTTTTATTTCCCGCCGCAAAAAATCAACACAGGCTTTTTCCCCGACGGCAAGGCCAAAAACAAGGAAGCCGCCCTTCGGGCAAAGCCAACGCATATACCGTCTTTTCCCAAGAAACGGGGCCTTCCCTGGGACACAGCGATCCATCAGATATGCGGGCAAGAGTCAAAAAATGTTTCACGTGAAACATTTTTTCTGATGCGCCCTTCCATCGTACCCAAAGATTACATTTCTACTTTATGCAGCTCCAATTTGCGTCAAAGTTCGGTCAGCCGCGGAGGAGGGACCCTTGACGCGGCCCTTCATTCACCCCCGCGTCTTTCGTTTACAAACAAATGGCGCAAAAGGGAACGAACGAAAGGAAAAGTTTTCCTTGACTATTGTAAACATGTAAAATATAATGAGTCCATCATTCAGCGGGGGCGCCATCGCGGCGCGCTGCCGCGCGAACTTTTTGCAGGAGGGATTTTTATGTTGGGAAGTAAAAAAGCCCGGCGTTGGGCCGGGGTATTCGTGGGAGCGGCTCTCGTGGGCGGCCTTTTGACCGGCTGCGGGGGAGGCGGCGAGAAAGCTGCCGATAACGAGATCAAGGTGGGGGCGAATTTCGAACTGACAGGGAACGTGGCCAACTACGGCACCGCTACCTTTGAAGGCCTGCAGCTGGCCATCGACGAAGCCAACGCGGCGGGGGGCATCAACGGCAAGCAGATCAAACTCATCAAGGCGGACACGAAGTCAGAAACTTCCGAGGCCGTCACCGCCGCCACGAAGCTCATTGCCGACGATAAGGTGAAAATACTGGTAGGACCGGCCACCACGGCCCCGGTCATCGCCGAGACCCAGATCGCGACGGAACACAAGGTACCGGTACTGGCCCCCTGCGCCACCAGCGCCAAGGTCACGGTAGAAAACGGCAAGGTGCAGCCCTACATCTTCCGGAGCTGCTTCATCGATCCCCAGCAGGGCGACGTGATGGCAAAATTTGCCGCTGATAACTTAAAGGCCAAGACCGCCGTGATCTACGTAGACTCCAGTTCCGACTACTCCAAGAGCCTCGGCACCGTCTTTAAGGAAAAATTCGAGGCCGCCGGGGGCAAGGTATTAATGGAGGAAGCCTTCCTGCAAAAGGATCAAGACTTCAAGGCGACTCTGACGAAGCTCAAGACCGCCAACGCAGATGTCATGTTCGTCCCCGGCTACTATGAAGAAGTGGGCAAGATCGTCAAGCAGGCTCGCGAGCTGGGCATCACCAGCCCCATCCTGGGCACCGACGGCTGGGACGATTCGAAGGTCGCAGACATTGCCGGAAAAGACGCCCTCAACCATACGTATTTCTGCACCCATTACTCGGAAAAGGACGAGCAGGTAAAGCCCTTCCTGGAAGCTTTCCGGAAGAAGTACAACCGTACCCCCAACGTCTTTGCGGCGCTCGGCTATGACGCCGGCAAGCTCCTGGTAGACGCCCTGAAGCGGGCGGGCAGCGACGATACGGAAAAGATCACCCAAGCCATCGCCGCGACGAAAGACCTCAAGGCCGGTACCGGCACCATCTCCATGGACGCCAACCACAACCCCATCAAACAGGCGGTCGTCCTGGAAAACCGCGACGGCGACCGCATCGTAGCGGCGAAGATTGTCCCGTAAGGAACGCGCTTCCGTTATACGATACAATAGACGCATCAAGCAAAACAGGGAATTTCCCTAAAATTTTGTCCTGTGAACGAGCAGCCTCCGCGCAGTACACCCTGCGCGGAGGTTTTGCTAACACCGACAAGAAGGGAAAAGGTATCTATCGACAGGAAAAAAATCAGCCACGAATAAGATTGCCCCAGCTTTTCCGTCGGGCCAAGGCAGCAGAGGCGAACGCATAGTATCGCTATGCGGAGCCTTTGCTAACGCCGGCAGGGCGGAAATCAGCCACGAATAAGATTGCCCCAGATTTTTCGTCCGGCCAAGGCAGC
>CAJPQU010000143.1 GCA_905372875.1 uncultured Schwartzia sp.
ACCGGTACCTGTGCCCTGACCGGTACCTATGCCGCCTTCTCCCGTCCCCCCCGGTGCCCGATGTATGCCCTGACGCTCGGGCGCGGGGGACGGCGACTGCCGCGTCGGTTCAGGTTCTGGCCGCTGATTCTCGTTCACCTCGCTGATATCCGGCGGAGGCGGAGGCGGTTGATCCCGTATCACGACGTCATCGGCCGACGGTGGTTCCATGGGCGCGGGAGAACCACCGCCCCCACCGCCGCCGCTGCCGTGCCCCGGCCCGTCCACATCGTACAGGACGACCTCTACCGGCGGATGGATCAGCTCATGGGGTTTCGTCAAAAGCCCGGTGACCGCAATAAAGACAAAGACCGCTAAATGGATCAAGAGCGACATGCCCAGCGCCCTGTAGCCGTCGCCTGCCTTTTCCCGGATCATGCTCCATTCCCCCCGGCTTCAGCTCCCAGGCCAAACCGTGTCACCCCGATACCCTTAAACTTATCTAAAAGCTGAATGACCTTCCCGTAATCCACATCACGATCCACCCGCATGACTACCGAAAAATGCGGATTGCGCCGGGCCTCACTCTCCGCTTTTCTGAGAAGCTGCCCTTCCTCCATCTTCTTATCTTCCAGCCAAAGGCTGCCGTCCTTCTTCATGGTTACTAAATAAGGCGCCGTCGTACGAAGTTCCGCATGCTGCGCTTTCGGCAGATTGATATCCACCGTCTTCAAATTCACCATGTACAGGGTACTCAGCATGAAGAACACCAGAAGGAAAAACATGATATCGATCATGGGAATGATCATGACCTCCGGCTTTTCAAAACTTCTTCGATCCCGCAGCCTCATGCCGTCGCACCGCCCTCCGTTCGAAGCGTCTTTCTCATCTCCTCCTGATGTTCTTCCATGAGAGAGAAGCACTGCTCCATGTCCGTTACGATGTTTTCAATGCGCTGCGTGAAGTAAGAGTGCACCACCAAGGACAGAATAGCCACACAGAGGCCGAAAGCCGTGGCAATAAGCGCCTCGCCGACACCTCCGGTAATGGCCGTGGCCTGCCCCGAATCAAGATTAAACACACTGAACGCCGATATCATGCCGATGATGGTACCCAAAAGGCCAAGGAGCGGCGACAGTGTGACAATGACGTTGAGATAATAGAGACGGCGGCGGAACTGGGAGAGAGCGATCCCCGACTGCACCTCCAAGAACCCCGACAGGCCATGCTCTTTCCCCATGACCAGATGAAACACACCCGTCAAGATTTCCGGAAGTATTCCCGAAGCACTGCCCGCCATGGACTGGGCCACATCATATTCTCCTTGCCCCATAGCCTCGCAAAACTTGCGGCCAAAGGCTCGTCCCACATCGGCCCGCGCAAAGAACCGCGCCCGCTCCACGGCGATGGTCACTACAAAGATCGAGCAAAGCAGGAGAATGTACATTACATAGCCGCCCTTGTGAAAATACGCGGCCGCCGTCGAAAACATGTCCATACTGAAATACCTCCTAAAATCATTAACACTTTATATATAATGATGCACTTACTGCCAAATTCATCCGCCGACACGCCTTTCCGCCCCAGCAATCTCTTGATCCTTCCCTCCAACGAGCAGCATCCGCAAGACGGCCTTTCGCTTCTCATCCTCCGGCGGCGGCTCCGTAAACACCTCTGCCGTACCCGTCAGGGGATTTTTCACCACCCGGACGGGAACTCCGTAAGCGCGGCTGAGATTTTCCGACGTCAGCACCTCGTCCGGCACCCCGTCGGCCACGATCGTCCCTTCCCCCACCAAGATCAGCCGGGAACAGAACTTGGCCGCCAAGCCCAGCTCGTGAACCACCATCAGCGCCGTCTTGCCCGCCTGGCACAACTCCCGGCAAAAGCGGAAGATCTCTTCCTGATAAAAAATATCCAAGCCCGTCGCCGGTTCGTCAAGAAAAAGCAGCGGCGTCTGCTGGGCCAACACCTTGGCCAAAAGCACCCGCTGCCGCTGTCCCCCCGACATGGCTAAGATCGACCGCTCGGCAAGCTCTGCGACTCCGGTATAGGCCATGCAAGCGTCCACCACCGCCTCATCCTCCGCCCCTTCCCGCTCCCACCACTTGAGGCGCGGATAACGGCCCGCCATGACGATCTCTCGGGCCGTATAGGCAAAGGACAGGCTGACACTTTGCTGCAAATACGCCGCTTCCAGGGCGAACTCCCGATCGGTAAAGCTCTCTGTCGGACGTCCGTTCACCGCCACTTTCCCTGACAAAGGCGGTAAAAGCCCCCGCAGCGTCTTAAGGAGCGTCGATTTTCCTGCCCCGTTGGCGCCAATGAGCCCCACCATCTCTCCCGTTCGGATGGTAAAAGAAACATCGCGAAGGACATGAGAATGTTGCCGGTATCCCGCCGACACTTCCTCAGCTTGTAAAACCACCTCGTCTGCCATCACTGCACTCCTATAAGCAATACTATTTTCACTCGCTACGCTCTTACCGCGCCATCCTCTTCCACTGCGTCAGCCAGTGAATCAGCCAGAGCGGAGAGAGCGGTCCGGGTACGGTTTTTTGCCTGCCAGCGGCCGGTTTCGATAGCCTCTAAAAGGAGTCTACATTGATGATATAAAGCCAAAGGCGATTGCTCCCGCAGCCAATGGGCAACGTCTTTGTTCAGGCAATAGAGGCGTGCCGCCATCTCGTACATCCAGTCCTCCATGATCTCACTGCGTTCGTCCCAACGGCAAAGACGCTCTAAATAGTGCGCCATCTCATGAGCCCCTTCCTCTCCGTAAGCGCGAAGGTCAGTCAAAAATTTAGGGTTCATCGCCTCGCCCCAAAAGAGCCGCCGCGCTTCCACCGCCAACGGACGGACTCGAACGTGCTCCGGATCGGAACTGTCCCCAATATAACCGGCGGGGAGATGCCCTGTTAAATCACGCGCCGCGGCCATGACCGCCCCCTGACAGGCCGGATAAACATCCGAACAAAACATGTGGGTCGTCCGCGTATCTTCATTTTTTACCACCGCATCCAAGCGCGACAAGCCCCGACGCAGGATCAGCGGCATCTGCGCCATATTACCGTCCGCCGGCGGCTCTAAAAAGACGCGCTGTTTTGCTTCACGTGCTGCCGTCTTTTCATCATGCCCCTTCATTCGCAGCCATACCGTATCCATTTCTATGTGACGAGCCGGGAAATTATCCGCATCCCGAACATTCAGCGCCGCAATCTGCTCTACTGCCGCCCCCAAAAGATTCGTCACCGCGCCCATCCACCGGCGAAAGCGCCCGCTGACACAGGCGATCACGTCAATGCGAGGCCGCCTCAGCTCCCGCGCCGGAATGACCGCAAGGCGACAGACCTGTCCCTTAGCATTCCATACTGGCCGGACGCCCAAAAGATAGAGAAACTCCGCCACGCATTGACCGCGGCTGCGGCGATTGGCTTCTTCCCAGAGGATCATCGCCACTGTCTCCGGATAGCGCCCTTCATCCATAATATAGCGCTCGATAAAGGCTTCCCCTAACTTCTTCCCCATCTCCCAGCCCCGCGGCGACGGCAGGCAGGAAATCTCTGTTTCCCTCGCCAGCATGGCTGCCGCCCGATTTACCGCGGAGAGGCGGAGAGAAGGGGTCAATTTTTCCGTAATATAGGAAAAGACTTTACCAAGCTCAGCCTGTCCGCGCTGCGACATCGCCCGCACCTCAGGCCAAGCCATGACTTTTTGCGCCGCTTCTTCGGAAAATCCTCCCGCAGCCAGTCCGTCCACGAGTTCCACCATTCTGTCTTCCAGATGCTCCCGCACTTCTCCCCGTGTTTTCCCCATTTCATCCGTCAGGCTGCACCGCTCGAAGAGATCATCGGAAGCGATGCCGCTCTCCCAAGATAGGACGCGAAGCAGTGACGGCGCCTCTCCCGCGAACCGCACCCGGCTTACGATATACGCCGTCAGCGCTGAGCCTGACAGACGCCGGTCGGAAAGTCCCGCCCGCACCGGCATGTGGCGAAGATCCACTACTCGCCGGTAAAGACGGCCCACATAATCGTCAAAATCCTCGCCCTCGGGAATATCCGTCGCCAAATGGCAGGCGGCCGCCCGTTGGCGCACTCGGGTCTTCAGCTCTGCCAAATTCTGTGCCGCGTCCCTTCGCGCGCGGCAATAAGCACACAAGGCCTCGTCAAGCTGCCCCCAAGCGCCATACAGCCCAGCTCGCTGCATGGGCAGCGGCGCGATCAGTGAACTAAACATCTTCCCACCTCGGTTTTGAAATCGTTCGCAACAAACAATAAATAAAAAAAGAGCCTCTGCAAGAAAAAAGGCTCGGCTTGACGCCGGATATCGCCGCCTGAAAACAAGCAGGCTACACGCTCCGGTCAATCCCCTCCCTATCGCTCGCAGGTATAACGGTGATCGTCCATCAGGCAGGTCTCCTGGCTCCAGATCATCGCCCTCCCCGCCCCTTCCCAAAGCTTTCGCCTCAGTGGTCTACGGGGGAAGACTCCCTGTCACAGTGACGGGATCGCGTCGGCCTCTACCGAACTTCCCTATTAAGCGCTGCTGCGCACCTGATTCCTTCTATGAAGTTTTCACTTTATGAACACTTCCATATTATCACCACCCCCCCGCCTTGTCAACGAAGTTTCATGAAAGAGCTTCATGATCCGAAAGAAGGCACCAGATTTTACTATAAGAAATAGAAAAGGGGGCTTCCC
>CAJPQU010000144.1 GCA_905372875.1 uncultured Schwartzia sp.
GAAATGCACCGGGGGCGGAGGGCGTGCCGGAACGCTACGAGCTGGAGGGGGCGGTGCCGGATGGTATGGCCTATGATGCCGAAGCCGCGGCGGCGTATTCCGCCGTAGCCAAAGACTGCGGCTTAACGCAGGAGCAGGCGGGAAAGCTTGCTACCTACGGCATGAATTATATGCAGGAAGCGGTGGCGGCCTTTGAGCGGCAGATCACTGGCACTATTGAACAGTGGGGTGCGGACGCCAAGGCAGAGCTGGGGGCGGAATTTGCCGCTACGACGCAGAAAGCCGCCGTCGGTATCGAAGCGATTGAAAAGAAGGTTCCCAACCTTCGCCAGGCGCTCAACGAAACGGGAGCCGGAAACCGGATCGAGATCATCCGGGCTCTGGCGATGGTCGGCGAGCTCTTCGGCGAAGATAAGGATCGCCTGGCCGGAACCTCGGCCCCGGCGGAGAAGAATATTTACCCGAACACGGATTTTTCCGCGTACAAGTAAAGGAGGAGTAAGGAATGGGAATTTTGGGAATGGAAGCGCTCACGTTGAGCGACTACCGAAAGAGGATGAACCCGGACGGCTCGGTGGATTTTATCATCGAAGCGTTGGAACGGGCCAATCCGATCATGAATCACGTAAAATGGATCGAGGGAAATTTGCCCACGGGCAACAAGACGACGCTCCGGACGAGCATTCCGCGCCCGTCGATCCGCCGGATCAATCAAGGTATCGTGTCGCATAAGAGCACCGCAAAGCAGATCCAGGATACCTGCATGATGCTGGAGGACCGCTCGGAAGTGGACGTCAAGCTCATTCGTCTCCAGCCAAACGGCGAGGCTTTCCGCCGAAGCGAGGATGCGGCCTTCGTGGCGGGCTTTGGGGATACGGTGTCGGATATGCTCTTTTACGGTGACACGCAGGAAAATCCAGATACGTTTAACGGGCTTTCTATTCGCTACAACATCATCGGCGGCGAAAAGCATACGGCTGGCCATCAGGTCGTGGCGGGAGGCACGCCGGGAACGAACACGAATACCTCGGCGTTTTTCGTCTCCTGGGGGACGAAGGCGACGACGGGCATCTATCCGAAAAATTCGCAGTTGGGGCTTTCGCAAAAAGACCTTGGAGAGCAGGACGCCCTCGATGATAAAGGCCATCCCTATCGTGCGCTGGTGACGCTTTTCGATATGGACTGCGGCCTGGCGGTGCAGGACATTGAAACGAACGCTCTGGTGCGAAACATCGACGTGAAGACGCTTGACACGCTGGATTCCAAGAAGAGCCTGGAGCTCATCAAGAAATTCGTCAAAGCGAAAAACACGATTCGCAATCTCCAGAACCGGGATAAAGATACCCATCTTTATGTTTCCCCGGCGCTCTATGATTTCTTTGAAATCTACCTCTTGGATAAGACGAACGTCCACGTGACGCGTCAGGATCTCATGAACGCGCGGCCGCAGCTCTACTTCTCGGGGATCCCGATCGAAAAGAGCGACAGCATTTTGGAGACGGAACCAGCGTTCCCAGTAGCGTAAAAAAGGAGGAAGAATCATGATTTTCGATAAGCAGAACATGTTTTTCGACGCGGCGGCGCTCTCGGCGACGCCAGCGAGCGATATCGTCCACGTCGGCGAGGGCGAAGCCGCGGATCCCATGACGCTCCACGTGAGCGTGGCGAACGCTAAGGCAAACGCGACGTATACGGTAAAGATCAAGACAGCGAAGGAACTTTCCGCCGGCGCGCTAAAGAACCCGGTGGTGCTTGGCACCTATACGGCAATGCCGCTCAATGTAAAAGTGCCCCGAGGAAATCTCGGATATCTTCAGCTTGAGGTGACGACGGAAGATAAGCAGGGCGCCATCACAGCGGGACTGGTCATGGACGACGACGTTCACTGACGCGGGGCGGGGTAAAACCCGCCTCTTTTCCTATACGCCGGAGGAAAACTTCCGGCCTTTAGGAAAGGGGGAAACAATATGACAAATACCGACATTTGCAACATGGCCTTATCGTATCTGGCCCGGACGAGAATCAAAAGCCTCGAGGAGAACATCGAAGAAGCGAAAGAGTGCCAGATGTTCTATGAGCCGAGCCGAAGACTTCTTCTGCGATCCTACTCATGGGGCTTTGCCAATCGCCTTGTCCGTCTGGCGGTTCTCGATACGGAGCTGCCGGGCTTTGCCTGCGTGTATAAGTACCCGGCGGGGTGCCTGGCGGTACGCCTGATTTACGATACCGAGACGGCGCGGCGGCGGATAAAAGAGAAACACCCCTTCGAAGTAATGATGACCGAGGGGGCGGTAACCGTTATCGCGACGGACGTGAAGGATGCCTGGGCGGAATATACGGCGGACGTTACGGATACGGCGCAGTTCTCTCCGGAGTTTTCAGAAGCCCTGGCCCATTACTTGGCGAGCCAGATGGCGATGCAGCTGACGGGGAATGCGAACATTAAGATGACGGAATACCAGCTCTTTCAGGCGGTTCTACTGCGGGCGAAGGTAGAGACGGCGTCGGAACGTCATCGGGAGCTGGAGTGGGACACGCCATACGCCCGGGCGCGGTTCAGTTGATAAAAAAGGAGTGAAGAAAATTGGCGCAGCCGACGGAGTTTTATGTGATTCAGCCGTCATTTTCCGGGGGCGAAATTTCAGAGGATGTGGCGAGCCGGGTGGATCTGGAAAAATACCAGATGGCGCTCCTCTCGGCGGAAAATGCGCTCATTCGCCCCTACGGAGCGGTAAAGAAGCGCCCGGGAACGCTCTTTTGCGGCGCGGCCAAATACGATGATAAAAAGGCGCGGCTGGTGCGCTTTGATTTTAGCGTGGATATCGCCTATCTCTTGGAATTTGGCGATTATTATATGCGCGTCTGGCGAAACGGAACGTATCTCGGCATAGAAATAGAGACGCCTTTCCCGGAAGCAGCCCTCCATAAGCTCCGCTTTGTGCAGAGCGTGGACGTCATGTATATCACGTCCGGGGATTATCCAGTAAAAAAACTTCTGAGATACAGCGAACAGGACTGGCGACTTACGGATATCGACTGGACGATGCCGCCGTTTTCAGAGATCAACGCAGATGAGACGATAAAGATTAAGCCCTCGGCAAAGACCGGCGCGATTACCTTGACGTCGACGAAGCCGGTGTTTACGGCGGACCGCATAGGAGACTGGCTGAAGCTTGAGCAGCGGATCAGCTCGGTCATTGTGAAACTGGCCGCAACGCCCGGCGCGATCACGGAAACCTACGAGGAAGAAGCCCCGACGACGGCGGCCGGAGACGTCGTAACCAAAGAAGAGATTCACGAAGGGGATCCGGAAAACCCGGAAGATGGTTATATCCGGACGATTTACCACGTGATTCGCCTGAATGCCAATCAGCCCTCGTCGTCGATCGCGGTGGGGAAAACGTGGAAGGTGATCAGCCATGGCACATGGTCGGGGCATTTCTCAGTGCAAGTTTCCTACGATAACGGCAAAACCTGGATGGACGAACGCAAATATACATCGAGCAACGATTATAACCCACAGGAAACGGGGACCGTGGAGGATTTTTGCTTGATGCGGATTGCGGCACATATCACCGGGGGCGGCGTAAACATCGAACTGTCGGCCTACGCCTATACCCATGACGGTTACGTGAAAATAACGGGCGTGGAGAGCGAAACAAAAGCGCAGGGCACAGTATCGGGAAGCCATGATCTCGGATCGACCTATACGACGGCGGACTGGTACTGGAGCGCCTGGGGAAAAACCAGCGGCTATCCTACCTGCGCGACGTTCTTTCAGGATCGGCTCTGCTTTGGTGGGACGCGCGCCAAGCCCCAGCGGCTGTGGATGAGCCGAAGCGGGGATTATGAAAATTTCGGCGTGGAAAAAGAGGACGGAACGGTAACAGACAGCTCGGCGGTGTCGGCGGATCTCTTGTCCTTAAAGAGTTATCGGATTATGCACATGGACGCGGGTACCGATCTCATTCTCCTGACGGACGGGAACAGCTGGACGGTCAGCGGGTCGGAGACAGTGACGCCGACGAATATCACGCCCCGCACCCAACAAAATTATGGAACGAGCGAGGTAACGCCGATCCGTGTGGGATCGCGGCTCGTTTACGTGCAGCTCCGCGGTTCGGTAGTGCGGGATATGGGCTATTCCTACGAAACGGACTCTTATGGCGGCTCCGACCTTACACTCTTGGCCAAACACCTTTCCGAAGGACATACGATAGCAGACAGCGCATACGCGCAGGTACCGGACAGCATTCTTTATTTCGTCCGTGACGACGGCGTCCTTCTGGCATTGACCTATATACCAGAGCAAAAGGTTTACGGCTGGAGCCGCATTGTGACGGACGGCGCCGTGGAAGGCGTGGAAACGGCGGCAGAGGGAAACAATGACGCTGTCTATCTCCTCATCCGGCGGGAAATAAACGGAAAAACCGTGCGCTACGTGGAACGTTTTGCTAAAGAGCAGACGTCCTTCAGCCAGCAGGATCATGTCATGCTGGATTCGGCGCAGCTTTTTTCTTTCCCTGAGGCGCGCCGGGAAGTAACGGGGCTTGAACATCTGGAGGGAAAGCAGGCGGCCCTTCTCGCCGACGGATATTATTTCCCGCCGGTCACGGTGACCGGCGGGCGGATCGCTCTGGAAAGCCCGGCGAAAAAAATAACCGTAGGGCTTCTTTACAC
>CAJPQU010000145.1 GCA_905372875.1 uncultured Schwartzia sp.
CAGTGTTTGAAGAAAGACGGTGAGGTCCATCAGCCCGGCGGCGAAGTAGCTGAGCCCTCCGGCCACGGCGATGGGGAAGATGATCAGCATGGTGGTGCCGATGGCGTGGTAGAGGGTGACGCCGAAGAAGAGCATGAGGCCGATCTGGATGAAGGCGGTGGCTCCGATGCCAAAGGCCCCGGAGAGAAAGCCGGTGACGAGGCCTAAGAGAATCCCCCGGAGAAGGAAGGTGCGCCCGGCGGCAGAGGCTTTGTTTCTCGCCACATAGTCGGCGATGAGGGCGGGGTGAAAGAGCTGAAGATAGAGAAGCCCCGTGGTAGACAAAAGCATGAGGGCCAGCGCCGGAGATAAAAAGCGGCCGGGGACTTGAAAGGCGACGTGGGTGCCTAACAGGGTGCCGAAGATGCCCGCGCCGCCCACGATCGTCCCGAGGCGCGGCAGAACGTCTCCTTCCCGAAAGTGGCTGACGGTGCCCGAGAGAACGGTAAAGGTCATGCAGGAGAGGGAGACGGCGATGGCGGTATGGATGGGGACGCCGAATCCCACGGTGAGGAGCGTGATGCTGACGCCGGCGCCCCCCGCGCCGGATAATCCTAAAAGCCCGCCTAAGAGCAGCATGGCAAGGAAGATCATGAAAGCGGCCTCTTTTCTTTGGTCGATGGATTTTTTCGATGGGACAGGAAAAGTATATCATGTTTTGGGCTGCCGTGTAACGTTTATGCAGACAGTTATGATGTTGGCAAAGAGGTTCCTGAGAGGAGACATGAAGATGATATAAAATTTACGTCCCAGAAAAATTCGTAGGCGGGCAAGGGAAGATTTTGGACGGCGATATTTACGATGGGAACTGGAATTCAGTGGAAAGCAGATGAGATTAAGGCCGATCTGACAGTACATTGTGGCATACGAGAAAAGCAAAGAAGAGCCCGGCCCCCTTTTCGGGATGCCGGGCTCTTCTTTGCTATGAGGGGAAGCGGCTTAGCGAAGCGCTTCCGCAAGCGTCGCCTGATTTTTCTTCATCGTGGTGATGTAAGCGTCCTTGGCGGCGTCGTTGGCCTCGCCGGTGACGACGGGGTCGAGGGTGTAGATTTTCGCGCCGGTCTCCCGGGCGATGGCCTCGGCGGCGCTGGGGGAATACTGAGGCTCGGTAAAGAGAACCTTCACCGGCAGCGCGTTTACCTTTTCAATCGTCTCCTTCAGCTCGGCGGGGGTGGGTTCGCTGCCCGGCTCCCGCTCGATGACGGCCACGATGTGAAGGCCGAATTCCTGCGCGAAGTAAGGGAAGGCCTCGTGGAAGGTCACGATGTCTTTATGGGGCAGGTTGTCGAGGGCGGCGTGCATTTCCTTTTTCAAGGCTTCCAATTTCTGGACGTAGGCCGCGGCGTTCTTCTTATACGCGTCGGCGTGCTTGGGGTCGGCGGCGGCCAGTTGGTCGGCGATGTTCTTCACCTGGGCGATGGCGTGGGTGACGCTGAGCCAGACGTGAGGGTTCTCTTCGTCGCCGTCCTTGAGGAGAGGGATGTCTTTGGAAGCGTCGATGATTTTAAGGTTCTTCTGCTGGCTGACCACCTTGTCCAGGAAGGCTTCCATGCCCGCGCCGTTGATGACGAAAGCGTCGGCTTTTTCCAGCGTCTTGAGGTCGCCGGTGGCGAGTTGGTAGTCATGGAGGCAGCCCGTCTGCGGTTTAGTCATGTTCGTCACTTCGACGCCGTCGACGCCTTGGGTAATGTTGATGGTGGCGATGTACATGGGATAGAAGGATGTGACAATGCGAAAGGGCGCTTCGGCTTTCTTGTCATTTCCGCTGCCGCTGCTTCCGCTTCCGCCGCAGCCGACTAAAGCGAGGGAGAACAGGGTGAGCAGGGCAAAAATGGATACGAAACGTTTCAAGGTAAGACCTCCTGTAAATAAATAATGGTATTAAATAGTAAAAATCCTATCTAATACCATACCATATCTCTCGGAACAGAGCAAGAGAAATTATTTGTTGCAGGCAGTTTCTTGGTAAAATTTTTTCCTGGGCTATTTCCTGTCTTTTTTCTGACATTTTCGGCAGAGACCGTAAAATTCAAAGATGTGGCCGGTGATGCGAAAGCCTTTTTTGGCGGCTTCCTTTTCATAGACCGGGGTCATGGGGCAGACGTCGATGCACTCCGTTCGCCCGCAGGCGGTGCAGACTAAATGATGGTGATGATGATCGGGGGCCGTCAGTTCGTAGACGCTGCCCGCGGGGCGGAAAATTTCGTGAACGAGGCCTAAATCCGTCAGCAGGGCGAGGGTGCGGTAGATGGTATCGAGGGAAACGTCGGGCTGCGTCCGGCGCACGGCGTCTAAAATCTGGTGGGCGGTGGGAAAGTCGCCCTGGGCTTGAAAAGCTTCCCAGACGGCCCGGCGCTGGGGGGTGATCTTATAGCCCGCGGTTCGCAGTTTTTCTAAAAAGTTTTCCATAAAATGCCTCCCTCTCCGTAGGGGTTCTGTGTCAGTGGGACGTGGTCATGCGCCGTCAAAAAATGTTTCACGTGAAACATTTTTTGACGATTTTTACGGCACGTCCTCAAAAACGCCGGGTTTTTTCAGACTGGTGACGTTGATGGCGGTGATGCCCTGCGAATAAGGCCCCAATTCGTAGGGGCAAAAGGTGACGAAGATTTTTCCGTCATAAGTAAGGAAATAGTCTTCGGGTACGCGTTTCGGCGGGCCAAATAAGCTGAAGTCAGGAATTTTCTTCCCCTCGTAGTCATACAATTCGCCCTCCTCCCAGAGCCGGATCAAATCATCCAACGTGACGTCGGCGAAGTAAGAGAGGGGGAGCTGTTCCCCGGTGGTCTTGTCGTAGACGACGCCAACGCCGGTGTACATGCCGTGGATGGCACCTTTGGGATAGCCGCCGGGGAGAAAGACGAGGGAGAGGTACCGGTCGTTTTCCATCTTCAGTTTGTAGTGAAAACTGGTGGTGTACGATTCCCCCTGATTGGCGTCGGCGGTTTGGGAAGCGCGGGTGTAAATATCGGCGTTGATGGCTTCTTTGATGTCCGGGTCGTCGCCCTCAAAGACGGGATAGGTCAGCTGGTAGTAGTCGCCGGTTTCCGTGGCCGTCCAGACGCTGGCAGCCGCGGGGGCGGCGGGAAAGGCGAGGTACAAGGAAAGAAGCAAGGTGGGAAGGATGGCTTTCATGGGGAATCCTCCTATTCGCAGGCAGTGGGGGGATGCGGGTGCAGTTTTTTGGGAGGCACCCCTTGCTCCTTATTTTTGCCGATGAGGCCGGTGCTCAGCGGAGCGCCGTCAGAGGACGCCGGGCTTTTCCAGACTGGTGACGTCGATGGCGGTGACCCCGTCAGCGAAGCAGGCCAAGATGTAGGGGGAGAAGATAACGAAGATCTGTCCCTGATCGTTGATGAAGTAATCTTCCGGCACTTTCTGGGGGCGCCCTTGGATATTTTCCACGGGGATGGGGGTGCCATTGTATCGATAGAAGTGGCCGGAGCGCTGGAGCCGAACGAGATCAGATACGGTGATGTCGGCGAAGTGGGAGAGAGGAAGCCGCGCCCCGGTGGTCTTATCGTAGACGACCCCCACGCCGGCGTACATGCCGTGCATGGCCCCCTCTTCATAGCCGCCGGGAAAGAAGAGGAAGGAGAGGTATCGGTCGTTTTCCATCATCAGCTCGTAACGAAAACTTGTGGTGTATCGGCGGCGGCCGGCGTCGGCGGTGCGGGAAGCGCGGGTGTAGATGTCGGCGTTAATGGCCTCTTTGATGTCCGGGTCGTCGCCTTCAAAGACGGGGTAGATCAGTTCATAGTAGTCTCCCGTTTCCCGGGCCGTCCAGATGCTGGCGGCGGCGGGGGCGGCAGATAACGCGAGCAGTGAGGAGAAAAACAGGGCGGGGATAATTTTTTTCACGAGGAATGCCTCCTTTGGGTGGGAAAGGGATCTGAGCCGCCCTAGGGATAGGGTATCTTTAATTCTTATAATTGGCTGTCAGGGGGGTATATTCCTGCCGGAGTGGGTTACATAATATTCATAAGTAGTTCTTGTTATAAAATATCATATTAAATGCCACAAGCAAGAGGGTTTTATTTAATTTCTAATATAAATAGTGTATAATATATTTTATCGTAAATGGCTACATGCTTTAGCTTAGGCGTTTCAAGATAAATATATAAATATCATGTAAAGGAGTGAGATTATGATTTGGTCACTTATTGTTGGTGGGTTTATAGGTTTTATTGCAGGAGCAATTACTAAAAAAGGTGGAGCAATGGGGATCATTGCTAATATCATTGCAGGTTTATTAGGTTCGTCTGTAGGCCAAGCACTGTTTGGCACATGGGGGCCAATGCTAGCAGGAATGGCATTAGGTCCTTCTATCTTAGGTGCAGTCATTGTAGTTGCTGTTGTATCATTTTTCTTTGGGAAAAAAGAATAAGCAGTTTTTTCAAATAAGATGGGTTGAAAATCATTTTGATGAAAGGAATTACAATTATGTCAATGGAAGAAAAAATCGACCAAGCTAAAGGTGCAGTAAAAGAAGGTGTAGGTAAGTTAACCGGTGACAAAAAAATAGAAAAAGAAGGGGCGGCGGAAAAAGCAGCTGCAAAAGTTAAAGAAGTCGCTGACGATGTTCAAGATGCTATAGAAGGAAC
>CAJPQU010000146.1 GCA_905372875.1 uncultured Schwartzia sp.
ACGCTCTTGGTGCTGGACGCCACCACAGGGCAGTACGCCGTCAGTCAGGCTAAGCTCTTCACTCAGGCGGCCCCCGTCACCGGCGTCGTGCTGACGAAGTTGGATGGCACGGCAAAGGGGGGCGTCGTCATCGGGATCAAGGCGGAGCTATCCATTCCCATCAAATGGATCGGCGTGGGGGAAGCCGTCGAGGATTTGCGTCCCTTCGTGGCGGAGGAGTTTGCGAAAGCACTTTTTGCTCGTTAACGGGCAGAATTTGAAATTGACAAAAGAAGATCCGTGCTTTATCATTTTGACAAGCGTCGGAGATGGCGTTTTTGGCCAGTCTCTTTGGGGCGCGGCGGTATTGTCAAGACCGAAAGGAGATTCCTATGAAGAAGCTCATTTTTCGCGGCGCAGGGGTGGCCATTGTCACGCCCTTCACGGCGGATGAAATCAATTTCCCTGAATTTCGGCGGATGATTGACCATCAGATCGATCACGGTACAGACGCTATCATCGTGGCCGGAACCACTGGCGAAGCGGCCACCATGAACGATGCCGAGCATAAGGCGGCCATCAAGTTCGCGGTGGAGACCGTCCGGGGCCGTGTCCCGGTCATTGCCGGAGCCGGTTCCAACGACACATCCTACGCCATTCATCTCTCGCAGTATTCCGAGCAGGCGGGGGCGGACGGACTGCTCTTGGTGACGCCTTACTACAATAAATGCACGCAAAAGGGATTAGTGGAACATTTTCGGGCCATCGCCGACAGTGTTTCTATCCCCTGTATTCTCTATGATGTGCCGTCACGTACCGGCGTGTCCATCAAAGTTCCAGCTTACGTTGAACTGGCGAAGCATCCGAATATTGTGGCTGTCAAGGAAGCCAACGGCGATCTCTCGTCGATTCTGCGCTTACGCTACGCCTGCGGGGATGATTTGACAGTCTATTCCGGAAATGACGACCAGATTGTGCCGATTCTTTCTCTGGGAGGACAGGGGGTCATTTCCGTGCTTTCGAACGTAGCGCCTCAGGCGACTCACGATATGTGCCAGCTTTATTTTGACGGCGAGGTGGAAAAGGCGCGCGACATGCAGATCGCCTATACGGATCTCATCGATGCCCTTTTCTGTGAGGTGAATCCGATTCCTGCGAAGACGGCCATGGGGCTCATGGGTTGGCAGGTGGGGCCGCTCCGCCGCCCGCTGTCGGAGATGGAGCTGGAGCATGTAACAGCGCTTACGGCCGCGCTTCGTGCGCACGGGCTCATCTCCTGAGGCAGACAGCGTCGGGAATATTTTCTCTACCAAAGAAAGGAGATGATTTTATGGCTAAAGGAAAATTTTACGTATGTCGTGAGGAAGGTACCATTATAGGGGTTATTCAGGCCGGGCAGGCGACGATTGAATGCGGTGGGAAGCCCATGCAGGAAATGAAGCCGAACACTACGGACGCGGCGCAGGAAAAGCATGTGCCGGTCATCCGAGTGGACGGGCAGACGGTAACAGTCACAGTGGGCAGCACGCCCCATCCTATGACGGTAGAACATCTGATTGAGTGGATCTATCTGGAGACGAAGCAGGGCGGGCAGCGTAAGAGCCTTCGGGCGGGGGATGCTCCCCAGGTGGTCTTCGCTCTGACGGCGGATGATGCGCCGGTGGCCGCTTATGCGTATTGCAATCTGCACGGACTCTGGAAAGCGGAGGTCTGAGTCGGGCGCAATTACATTTTATGGAGGAATAAACCGATGAAAAAAGTCTTTCAGCTGTTGGCGGCGCTCTTCTTTTTCGGGAGCAGTTCATTGGCGTTGGCCTATTCCGATAAGGCGACGGTGATTGAAGGGGCCGATATCGTTAAGATTGAACGATTGGCGGTGGCAGCGCCGCTCTATATGCCCGTCAAGGACGCGCCCTCGATGGAGGAATTGGTTCGTCTGCTGAACGAAGCGGCGGCTGTTTCCAAACATCAGGTGGTGACTTACGATGTCATGGCACAGAATATTTTGCGGGACAGACAGGTTGACCTCTATAAGACGGATCGCCATGTGGGGGCCAAGGTGTTTCGTGATCAGGTGGCACAGTACGCTGACGCTTACGTTATCCTGACGGTGGCGAACAACAGTCGGACGGCGTTCTTTTTCGATGTTTACGAGGCCGGAACGAACGAGCTTCTCTACTCGTATCAGATCATTGCGGATCGGGACGACCCGGACGATGTGAAGACGTATACCGAGATGGCGCAGAAGTTTTATAAGAATTTCGACGGGTCCGTGACCGAGGCAAAGAACCAACAGGAAAAGGAAGCCAAAGAAGCCCGGAAAAAAGCCAAAAAGGAAGCGGAGCGGGCTGTGAAAGAAAAGAAATGATCAAGGGCTGATTCTCCATTAAAAAAAGGCCCCCGGCGAATATGAATCATGTTCGCCGGGGGGCCTTTTTTTAATGGGCGAGGTAAAGAGGCTCAATCTTGGCTTCGGTGGCGGTGCGTTCGTCGATGTAGCCGGTGCGCACCATGGCGTCTAAGACGATGAATTGACGTTTCTTCGCCATGAGAAAGCTTTCGTAGGGCGAGTAGAGGGAGGGAGCGTTGGGAAGCCCCGCCAACATGGCCGCCTCGGGCAGAGAAAGCTGGGACGGTTCCTTCCCGAAATATCCGTGGGCGGCGTCATAGATGCCGTAGTAGCCGGAGCCGAAATAAATGGTGTTGAGGTAAAGAGCTAAAATTTCGTTTTTGGAGTAGCGGCATTCAAAGTCGATGGCGAGGGCCAATTCTTCGACTTTTCGGCCCATGGACTGTTCCGGAGACAGAAAAAGATTTTTTACCAACTGTTGCGTGATGGTGCTGGCACCTTCTTCAATTTTACCGGATTGGAGGTTCACTAAAGTCGCTCGGGCGATAGCTTCCAGATCAAAACCAGGATGGGAGTAAAAACGGGCGTCCTCGACGGCGACGACAGCCTGAATGAGACGGGGCGGAAGCCGATCGATGGGGACGAAGTGACGGGCGGGGACGCGTTCATTGACGGCGTCGGGAAGGAAGATCAGCCGCCGGAGACTCTCGAATGGTGAATCGTTTGGCGCGTCAGCTATGGTGTGTGGAGAACCCGTTTCGTCTTCGGCAGAAGGCGCGGGCGCAGCGGTGGGAGCTGTGAACCAGTCCGTGAGTCGGGTCAGTGTTTCCGGGCGCAGGACATCGCGTCCTCCCGCTAAGAAGAAGCCGATGAAAAAGGCGAGGAAGAGGCTGAGGAGAAAGCGGGTAATTTTTTTCATATAATAGACTCCTGTTTTTTGCACGGTTTTGCCAAGAGTATACGTTCATTATATCACAGCTGCGCCGCCCGTTTCCGCGAGGGATTGGCTCCGGTTTGCGAAGGGGGCATACTGATGCGGCGGCAGAAAATCCTGCGAAAGGAAAAAGGATTTTTTCCTTTCGCAGGGAATATAATACATAGTATCAGTGTTTCTTATAGACGAGAGAGGTGACAGCTCCCATGGATATGAACGACAACACGAAGAAATTGGCGATGGATATGGCGCGAAAGCTCTTGGCAGATTCCATGTACCATCAGCGGACGTGGTTCAAGAACCCTTGGCCCGACGAGGAGGGACGCTATCTCATCATTCAGAGTCACAAAGCGAACGACGAAACGCTCCCCGTGTCCTTCCCTCACGAGCGGGTTTACTATCGGGAATATGAGGACGGCTGGGCCATTTCCGTAGGCTACTGAGAGCTTGCCCAAAGGGTTGACGAACGCTGCTTTGCCGAGGGCGGATCATTGTCAGGGGGAAAGCGTCGCCGGGGCCTTGGCACTGTGAATGGCGTCCAAAAAAGCAGGGGCGTAAAGGATCAGCTTTCGTTCACCGACGCCCTTGACAACGCGCATTTCTTCTAAGTTTTTCGGCTGGAGGTCACACATTTCCCGGAGCGTCGCGTCAGAAAATACCATATAGGGCGGAATGTGATCCCGCGCGGCCAGCGTGCGGCGCACGCTCCGCAAGGTTTCAAATAGCCGGTCGTCCCCTGTGGGGGCGGCGGCTTTTTTCTTTTCTGTCCGGGTGACGGGCAGGAGAGCTTGGCGCTGTCCCTTAAGAATTTCATAGGAGATGGCATTGAGGCGCAGGATGGCGTATTTGTCGGAGGAGACATCCAGATATCCCAGCATGACGAGTTGATGGAGAAATTCTTTTACGGCCGCCTGTGTCCGCTCACGAAAGAGGCCGTAGGTAGATAAGGCGTCAAAGTGACGATCCGCGATGCGTTCGTTTTCCGCGCCGCAGAGAACCTGTGCTACCAGGCCGATTCCAAAGTTTTCCCGCATCCGATAGACGCAGGAGAGGGCCTTTTGGGCGTCGAGGGTGATGTCGAGAAATTCCGTATTGCCTTGACAGTTACTGCAGTATCCGCATTTTTCCGGGGCGCTGTCGTCGCTGAAATAGCGCAGGATAAACTGCCG
>CAJPQU010000147.1 GCA_905372875.1 uncultured Schwartzia sp.
GGTCTCAGCGAAAGCGGCTTTCGCCTCGTCCAGTTCTTTCTGATACCGGATCAAATCGTCTTCGGTGGCGCGGTATTTCTTCCCTCGCCGCGCCGCGGCCCGCTTCGGATCGGCCCCCGCCGTATCCTCCGCCTCATCCTCGGGGGAAAACGGCGGTGGAACCGGCAGGGGGACTTCCACTACGCAGGGTTCTTCTTCCCACACCGAGGCTTTGATGATCCTAGACAATCATTTCGTCACCCTTTCCACGGGACACCACAATTTCCCCTTTATCCTCCAAGTTGCGGATGACGTTGACGATCTTCTGCTGGGCTTCTTCGACATCGCGGATCTTGACCGGGCCCATGTACTCAATCTCTTCACGCAGCATATCCGCTGCGCGGGTTGACATGTTCTTGAAAACCTTGGCCGCGACCTCTTTCGGCGTGGCTTTGAGGGCCAGCGAGAGGTCTTTTGTATCCACTTCCCGCAATACCATCTGCAGGGAGCGATCGTCCAGCATGACGATGTCTTCGAAAACGAACATGAGGCGCTTGATTTCCTCGGTAAGTTCGGGATTGTCCACTTCCAGCGTTTCGATGATGGTTTTCTCGGTGGTACGATCCACGCGGTTGAGGACTTCCACGATGGCTTTGACGCCGCCTGCGGTGGTAAAATCCTGGGTCACCAGAGAGGAGAGCTTTCGCTCCAACACACGCTCGACCTCCCGCAGCACCTCCGGCGAAGTGCGATCCATCATGGCAATGCGCCGAGCGACCTCCGCCTGTCTTTCCTGCGAGAGGGAAGCTAAAATCGTCGCCGCCTGATCGGGATCCAAGTAGGCCATGATCAAGGCGATGGTCTGGGGATGCTCGTTCTGAATGAAATTCAGGAGCTGCGCCGGATCGGTCTTTTTCAAGAAATCGAACGGCCGAACCTGTAAACTCGTGGTCAAACGGCTGATGATGCTGGCCGCCTTCTCCGACCCCAACGCCTTTTCCAAGACGTTCTGAGCGTATTCCAGACCGCCGGTGGAGATATAATTTTTCGCCATGGCCATCTGGTAGAATTCGCTGATGACCAATCTTTTTTGCTCTGGAGTTACCTGCTTTTGACTGGCGATTTCCAGGGTGATCTTTTCAATCTCATCGTCCGCCATGTGCTGAAAAATTTTGGCGGAATATTCCGGCCCCAAGGTGATGAAGAGGATGGCCGCTTTCTGTTGGTTCGACATCTCCTGCGGAGCGTCATCATACATATCCGGCATATTCCATCACTCCTCCGAAAGCCAAGTTTTGACCAGCATCGCCACCTCGGCCGGCTTTTCTCTGATGAGCTTCTCCAGTGCCTCGCGCTCGGAGAGATGTTGCTTCTCTTCCAAGGTAAGCTCTTTCTCGTCTAACTGCCCGGCCGCGACAAGGGCCGCCCGTTCTTCGTCCATACGCGCCTCTTCCTCCCGCCGCCGAGCCTCGATCGCTTCCTGCGCCAGCCGTTCTTCTTCCAGCGCTTCCATTTCCAGCCGACGCTTGCGGCGCTGCATGAGGAGCGCTCCGGCGGAAAGTGCCAGCACCAATATGACAGCGGCCAGCTGGAGGTACATGGCGCGATCGCGGCGGGCCTTCTCCGCCATCTGCTCGGCTGCCCGGCGATCTGCCGCCGTCGTATTGAACGGCAGCGGTTCTACGGACACCGTATCACCGCGCTCGGGGTTGATGCCCACGGCGGACGAAACCGATCGCATAATGCTGTCCTGCTGATTGCGCGTAATATCGTCGTTGACTAAAACCGCGATATTGACTCGACGAATGGAGCCCGGCGAAGCGACGATCTTCTGTTTCTCTTCGTTGATCTCATAATTCCGGGTAGATTCCTTCTTCTCATATTGCGCGTTGGCATTCTCAGCCTGGGCCACATACCCCGGCACGTTGGACTGTACACCTGCGGGGCCGCCCGGATTCTGCGATGTGCCGGTGTAGCTTTCACTCATTTCCTGCTGGCTGCGAATGATACCCGAATCGTCAACCACCGGGGTGAAGGTCTGGCGATCCGTCTGCCGCTGATCAAAGTCAAGCTCCACATTCACACGAACGAAGGCTCGGCCTTCCCCTAACGCCTCGTCCAGGAGAGTCTGGACGTCCTTCTGCATCCGCTCCTGTACTTTACGCGTCATTTCAAGCTGGGTGATGGTCTTATTGCCCACGCCCTTTTCCTCATCCTCGTCAGGATCGTTCAGGATCTTTCCCGTATCGTCCACAATGGTAATATTTTCCGGAACCAGACCCTGTATGCTGTGGGCCGCCAGATTAACAATGCCTTTGATCTCTTTCTTGGTCAGCTTGCGTTCCGGCTTCAAGCGCAGCATGATGGACGCCGTAGCCGGTTTTTCATTCTTTTTGTACAGGCTGTCCTCAGGGAGAACAATGTGAACGCGGGCTTTCTCCACGGCAGCGATCTGCTCGATAGTCCGAGTCAGCTCGCCTTGCAGCGCCTGAAGATAATTCACTTTATTCTGGAACTCCGTGACCCCTAACTTGCTATCATCGAAGATCTCGAAGCCTTTATACCCTCTCGGCAGCCCCTGCGTCGCCAAATCGAGACGCGCCGCATGAACGTCCCGTGAAGGAACCATGATGGTCACGCCCTGTTTATTTTCCTGTATCTCATATTGGATCTTGGACTCTTTTAACTTTGCCGCGACTTCACCAGCGTCTTTCGTTTCCATGTTGGTGAACAGCGGCACCAGATCCGGCTTACTGCCATAGAAATAACTGCCAGCTACGATTGCAGCGACAACCAGCCCCAAGATGCCGAACATCAGATAGCGCTGCTTTTTCGTGGTCTTTTTCCATAGCTGCAGATACCGCTCTTTCCAGTCTTCTGCCATCTTCTCCATCCCTTCGGCTCATTTCCCGTCAGTCATGGGCAAGGGTTACACCTGCATGCGCATGAGTTCCTGATAGGCGGCGACGGCTCTGTTCTTCACCTGCATCGTCAAATGAAGAGCGATATCCGCTTTCTGGCTGGCAATGACGACCTCGGAAATGTCGTTGATCTCCCCGGCCGCCAGCGCGGCGTTCAAAGCTTCGGAACGCTTCTGGAGGCGATTCGCTTCTTTCAGAGAATCCGTCAGGTACTCACCAAACGTCTTCACTGCCTCCGGCGCCAAAGTCTCTCCCAAATGACTCTCGGCGCTCATGGTGACGGCCTTGACCGGCGTCATCTGCAAGGGTTCTATCTCCACAAGTATCACCTCATTCGTCTATTTTCCCATCAGCTTCGGCCGATGTCCATCGCTTTCATCGCCATACCTTTGGCCGCGTTTATAGCAGTCACATTTGCTTCGTAAGAACGCGACGCGGTGATCATGTCCACCATCTCTGCCACGGCATTCACGTTGGGCCGTTCCAAATACCCCTGGGCGTTGGCGTCAGGATGCCCTGGATCGTAAACCAGCGGCCCCTGCGTCCGATCTTCATCAATGCGGACAGCCCGGACGCCGTTTCCGGCACCACGACGATTCTTTCTATCCATGGCTCCGGCCAAAAAACCGGCGAACCGCCCCGCTTCCTTCTGTTCCCGCGGCTCAAAAACTACGAAACGGCGCTTATAAGCACCGCCTTCCGGCGTCCGCGTCGTATTCGCATTCGCTATATTATTAGAAATAACATCCATGCGCAGGCGCTCAGCCGTAAGGCCTGATGCCGAGGCGTCAATCCCTCCGAACATACTCATCTCTCTCAGCTCCTTATCCCATCAGCTGCCCGAAATTTATCCTTCCGGCTGCATGACACTCTTTACCCGGTTGATGTATCCGCTCAATTCTGTAGCCAACGCATTATAGTATATCTGGTTTTTCGCCAGGCTGGCCATCTCGATGTCCACGTCGACATTGTTTTGATCCACGCGCATATTGGTACTGTTATCCCTCTCGATCTTCGCCTCAGCCCGGGTCTTTATCCGCGCCATAGGCAAATGCTTATCATGAGTGCGTACCAAGGGCAGCGTGTTTTCCCGACGATCGCCGTACAGTTCCTTGGCCAAAAGCGTCTCAAACTCCACTTCGCTGCGCTTAAACTTCGGCGTATTAACGTTTGCCAAGTTGTTGGCGATCACTTCCTGACGAAGATTCGCCGCTTTCATGCCCCGTCCCAAATAATCAAACTCCCCGGCGGCCATGATCTGATCCAGCATGATGTCACCTCAATCCTAAATATCAACATCAAAAGACACCCTTTCTCGGCGGCATTCACGCCACGAAGAGCCAGCGTCTTTCTGCAAACATTTTCCAGTCACTTATTCTATTTTAATTTTTGTTTCTATTGTACCATGTTTTTCCCGTTTGAACACGATTTTTTTCTATTTTTTTC
>CAJPQU010000148.1 GCA_905372875.1 uncultured Schwartzia sp.
TATCCAGAGCGCGGTTGCCGCCGGGGCCGGGTATCTCGTTCTCCACGTTTCCGAGGCCCCCATGAGCGAGCTGTCGGCCCGGCCGTTTACGACCATCACCGACGAAGAGGTCATCGACGCGACGCTGGAATTGATAGCGGCCTTGGCGAAGGAGATTCCGGCGGACTGTCGGCTTCTCTTTGAAAATCTCTGGTGGCCGGGGCTGACCTTCCGGCGGCCGGATTTAGCGGAGCGTTTAGTAACCCGATCGAAGCATCCCAATTGCGGCTTCATGCTGGATACGGGACATCTCATGTGTACGGATCTCGATCTTACCAACGAACAAGAGGGTGTGGATTTCGTTGTGGCCGCCTATGAGGCATTGGGCAGCCTGAAGGAGAAAGTCTACGGCCTCCACCTTCATCAATCCTTGTCGGGCGCTTATGTTCGGGCGATGAGGGAGGCGCACCAAGGTGAACGTTGGCCGGCAGAGATCGGTGAGATTATGGACTATATCACCCGGGTCGATTGGCACCGTCCCTTTACCACCGCCGCCGTCCAGCGCATCGTTGATGCGGTGCGCCCAGACTATTTGGTGCATGAATTTCTCCCTGCCTCTTTCAATGAATGGGAGGAAAAAGTTCGTACTCAGCGCCGGGCGTTGGGATGGGAGCAGTAACGGCCGTGCGTATTTGACGTGCGTCCCACTTTTGTCAGCGTCGCGGCGCCCTCGAAAGAGGGTGTTTTTTATGGGGCAGCGTTTGACGGCCGTCGAGAAACTTTAAGGAATTTTCTGCTGGGGGCATGACGGCGGTGATTTTCCTTGACCGTATGACCACTATATCGTTTATAGTATAATTTGTATTCGTATATATTTTCATGAAGAGGCGTGGGCTTCTTGGGCACGCTTCGGTAAAAATGGGAATGGGAGTGAAAGAAAGCATGACAACACGCAAGAAAAATATCATTTTAACCGCTGTGGCACTGTCGGCGCTGACGGTGAGTCTGCCGGTAACGGAAGCGGCCCCCGTGTCCTCTGGGGGGGGACAATCGGGAGCTTTGGAGGAATACAGCCTTGATGAGATCGTGGTTACCGCCACGCGGACGGAGAAGCGGGACGTGGATGTGCCCATGTCCACGGACGTCATTACCCGGGAAGAGATCGAGCGCGGCGGGGCGCAGAACGCGGCGCAGATCATCCAGAAGGTCAACGGCGTCTCCTTCGCGTCCTTTGCGCCGATGGGCGCTTCCATGGGGACGATGATCAACAAGGCGACAATTCGCGGTATCGATAACGGTACGCTGGTGATGGTCAACGGCAATCCGATCTCGGGGCGCGGTCTTTATAATTTACAGGAAATTCCTGCCGATTCCATCGAACGGGTCGAGATCGTCAAGGGCGGCGGCTCCGTTCTCTATGGCAGCGAGGCCATGGCAGGCGTCATCAATATCATCACGAAAAAAGGCCCGGATAACAACTGGACGCTGGGCTTCGGCAATTACGGTCAGCAGAAATATCATGTCAACGTGGGCGCTAAGGAAGGCAATCAGTCGATTACTGCCTTCTATGACGTGAATAAATGGGATCGTCATAATAATGCGTCTAACAGCGATATGGAAAGCGTTGTTCCCGCGAATAATGGACAATCGTTAGGGGTTCAGCAATTTAATGTTCGGGATATTAAGAACGAGAGCTTGGGGCTTACCTGGCAGGCAAATCCGCGGCTAAATGTCACTTACGGGCACTATGACGCGACTGTGAGCTATGATAAGTATATTAAATCTCTCACGGCGTTAGGCGTGGCGTCGCCCAGTCGGTTGCACGCCGGAGAACTCATTTATGACCGAAAATATACGACCGTACGGGATACCGTGCAGGTCAATTATCGGGACAAGGCTTGGGAAGGCAGTGCCTATTACAATGTCAGCACGATTGAATCCGATGGAGATACATGGCGGAAAGATGTGACAAAGGGCACAAGGCGCGATCTTGTGAAGACGTATGAACGTTACAATACTAAAGAGAAGCACATTAATTATGGGGTTGACGGACAGCATGAATGGAAATTGGGCGATAAGGGAAGCTTGATTTTGGGCCTGGCCGGTAAACATGAAGTCTATCGGGTTTTGCCCACCGTATACACAAAAACGGGTAGGGAGTATGAACGTAATCAATGGGGTGTCTTTGGCCAGTGGGAGCAGACCATGGACGAGAAGAACAAGTTCATTTTAGGCGCACGGGAAACGTGGACCAGCGGAACGACGTGGAATAAGAACTATAGTGATTTCAGTGCATCTGGGCAGTTCATTCACAGTTTGGATAAGGACAGCAACTTATATCTCAACATTTCCCAGTCCTTCATCATGCCGCAGTTTGGGCAGATGTTCCCTGCGAGTGCTACCGGGACCTCGAATCCTAATCTTAAACCCCAGAAGGGGATCAACTATGAGATCGGCTGGAAGAATCTCAGCGGGGGGCATATGTGGAAGGCCGCGCTTTTCCATCAAGATATTAAGGATAATATTTCCGCCCAGGTGAATCGAGCGGGGGGACTTAGTTGGACGTACAAAAATGAAGATTTCCGCAATACGGGCTTTGAGTTTTCCTGTGACATCACGGGCAAGAACGGGTTTTCCTATAATTACGGCTTGACGCTCCAAAATCCGGAAGTGAAGAGTACGGGGAAAGGCTATTGGGATCGGAAGTTTGGCAAGATTCAGTTGGTCGGCGGCATGAATTATCAGCGGGATAAGATGAAGGCGGCCTTGACCTTCTCCTATCTGGCGGATCGCGTGCAGACTCCTTCGGATGAGCATTCGTTTCGGACGAAGCCATATCTTTTGACGACGCTGACGTTAGGATATTCCCCGGATGCGTGGAGTGAAATCAATTTGAAAGTCGATAATCTCTTGAATCGCCGGGATAACACGATGAATTCGTCTTCCGCGTGGTACACGCCGGGGATCAATTATCTCCTGAGCTACACCCAGAAATTCTGATTACCCTTCCAGTCAACAAGAGCCCCCTTGCCTTATCAGGCGGGAGGGCTCTTTTCTTGACTGTATGACAGCTATACGGTTTATAATACAACCCTAATCACAAATACGTGGCTTTCATCGTTTGGTTTTGTGTGGGGCGAGGGAACCGGAGCAAGGGGAAAGTACGGCAAAAACCTGCGATGAAAATTCTGCCGATAGAAAAATCGATGGGAGGCGGCCAAATGAAGGAGATCCTTCTTTTTTGCAACGTGGAGCGGCAGGGGCAAATGCTGCGCAAGGCATGGAAGATGGCGGAGATGCCCGAGGAAATTTCCAGCGGCGTTCATCTTTTCGATTCCGCCAGCGCCTTGACGCCGGAGATGCGGCGGGCGGTGTCCGATGCGGCGGCGGTATTCGTTTTCTGGCAGGGATCAATCTACGCGACGGACATGACGGAGGCCCTGCGCAAGGTACGGGAAAAGACGGGCGCGCCCTTCGCATTTCTCTGCAGCGCTTCGGAGGAAGGGGCCTATCATCAGGGGATAACGGAAAAGCAGAGGGACACCGTGCGGCAGTATCTCCAGTACGGGGGCATCAAAAATTACCGCAGCCTGTGGCGGTACATCGCCCACGAGCTTTTGGGCGCGGCGGTGACAGCAGATGCACCCGCGCCTTTGCCTTGGAACGGGATATACGATCCGGGGACGGAGCAGGTTTTTGATTCTTTGGCGGCGTATCAGGCCTATCGCCCACGGGGCGAGGGAGAGAGCGCGGTGGCGCTCCTCTTTTCGCGGGAGAGCTGGGTCTGGCGGGATACGGCGTACCTTGACGCCATCATTCGCCATTTGGCCGGGGAAGGGCTGTATCCGATCCCCGTCTTTGCCCTGTGGGCGGATAATCCCTTGGCGAAGGTCGAGGGGATCAGCTGCTTAGGGGAGCGCTATTTCTTTGAAGACGGCGCATGCGTCTTAGATGCGATCGTCAATACGTTCAAAGTGGGGCTGACCGTCAGCAGCCAGAACGATCGGGATTTCTTTCGCAAGCTGAACGTGCCGGTGCTGCAAGCGTACAATCTCCTGCGTCCCTATCCTGAATGGGCGGAGAGCCTCATGGGGATGACGCCGGTGGAGCTTTCCTGCAACGTGGTGGAGCCGGAATTTGATGGCGTGATCCATGGGGTGCCCGTTTCCAGTAAGGAGCGGGATGCCGAGGGTTACGTCTACTATAAGCCTATGGAGAAGCGCATTCGGTTTTTAGCGGCGAAGGTGAAGAAGTGGTGCCGTCTCCGACGAAAGGAAAATGCGGCGAAGAAGGTCGCCATCATCTTCCACAATTATCCCCCGGATAATTCCACCGTCGGCAGCGCCCAAGGATTGG
>CAJPQU010000149.1 GCA_905372875.1 uncultured Schwartzia sp.
GAGTCGGTACGCATGTAGGTGATGTAGCCGTTTTCGTAGAGGCGCTGCGCCACCGCCATCGCCCGACCTTCATCGCCGATGACGATGGGAACGATGGCCGAAGCGCTGGCCGCTTTGACCCCCGCTTCCTCAAGGGCCTCACAAAAGAGCCGGGTGTTTCCCCGGAGCCGCGTCACCCGCTCCGGTTCTTCTTCTAAAATCGTCAGCGCCGCCTGCGCCGCCGCCAAGACGGACGGCGCGAGGCTGGTAGAGAAAATGAAGCTCCGAGCGGCATTGCGCAGATAATCGATGAGAAGCTGCCGCCCGCAGACGAAGCCCCCCTCGCTGGCCAGCGCCTTGCTCATGGTGCCCATGAGAATGTCCGGCGGTTCCGAAAGGCCAAAATGTTCCACAATCCCTCGACCCGTTTTGCCGATGACGCCCGTGGCGTGAGCCTCGTCCATCATCACCAACAGGCCGTGTTTTTTGCCCAAGGCCATGAGATCCGGCAGCGGCGCGATGTCGCCGTCCATGCTGAACACCGCGTCGCTGACGATAACGCCGAAGGACGGAGCCGCCGCTTTGATTTTCGCCGCTAAATCCCCTGCATCGCCATGGCGGTAAACGATGGTGCGGGCATGGCCGAGGCGGCAGCCGTCGATGATACTGGCGTGGTTCAGCTCGTCGCTGAAAATCACCGCCCCCAAGGCGGCCAAAGCCGACAAAATCCCCACATTGGCCATATAGCCGGTATTGAAGAGCAGGGCGCTCTCCGTTCCCTTAAACTGAGCCAAGGCCTTCTCTAAATTTTCGTGCAGGGGCAGATTGCCCGTAGTGAGCCGGGACCCGCCGCTCCCCGCCCCGTATCGCCGAAGAGCCGCCTGTCCTGCCCTAAGAACCCGCGGCTCATCAGTGAGCCCCAAATAGCTGTTGGATGCCAGCATGAGGCGGGAACGCCCCTCGGCGATCACCCGGGCCGTCTGGGGCGACTCAATCACCCGCAGGGTGCGGTAAAGCGCCTGCTCCCGACGCCGTTTCAGGTCGTCTTTCAGAGGCTGCCACGGATCAGACACAGGCTTAGGCCCAGGAAAAAGCGGCGCGTTCCGCACCAAGACCTTCTGTTTTTCCAAATAGCGGATGGTTTCCGGCACCTCCGCCTTCGGCCCCCGATAGAGAAAAATCCGTCCGCCGTCGGGGCAGCCCGGCTCTTTCAGCTTCGTGATGCGCCGGTAGCCGATAGAAGGGGCGGCCACATAACCCGTCACATAATCCGGATCGTCGGACATGCAGATTTCTGCAATGATGCGAGGAGCACTGACCACTTTGCTGGCCAGGACAATCGCCTCCTGAAAATGATTTTTCTCATCGCTGGCGGCGCGCTCCGTCCCGTGCACTGCGTCCATATACGTGGCGCGAATGCCCCGCACCGGATCCGGCTCCAAGCGCTCCAAGGTATCCGCATCGAGGAGCATAGCCCCCCGCATGGCATAGGTGTAGCGAAATTTTTCCATAATGGCCGCGCCATTAGCAATGCCCAATTCCGCCAACGCCGCGATAATGGCCGCCCGCCCTTCCTCCGGCGTCGCCACTTCGAGAGTAGACACCGGCAACGCCTCGATGTAAACGATATCCTCCGCCGTCGCCGCCTCAATTTTCAGGTTGATGAAATCCGCTTCTCCCTTGGCATGGTGCAGCGCCCGCCCGATGAGCGCGGCGGCATTCTCCCCCAATTCTTCCTCCGATAAAATCTTTTCCGCCCCGGAAATATGGACGCTTTCCCCATGCTCCGTCCTGCTGGCCCGCATTTTCAGACTGTACAGCGACATATCTTCCCTTCCCCCTAACGCGCGTTTCTGCTGCTTCTATCATAGACAGGGGCCGCGCCCTTGTCAACCGTAAGATTTTAATCGTTTACCATGCCCCGAAAAAATTTCCACCCGGTTTCCCCTTCATAAATCTTAAGGACAGGATCCTTGACTTTCTCCGGCCCGCAAGGTATATAATGTTTTCAGCAATCGTTCCAATCCCTCGAACCCATCGACGCCATCATGGAGAACGGTCAATACAACCAACAGTGGCACCGCGTCCATCTGCTGCCGGAGAAAACAGCGCAAGCCGCTGCAGACGTAGGGCCAGAGCCGTTCTGCCCGCTCACAGTGGAAAATTCGCGTTGGCATGCCACACCTGGAACGCTCCCTACCGTGCTCTCTCCGCCGCCAGCCAAGGGCGTCGCGACCGCCTTCTCACCCCCCCGAAATCGGCGAAGCATTGCGCCTTGACGAAGCAAACCCCACTTTCTCCCCGTGGTGGGAAAATATGACATAACAAGAAGGGAGCCACCTTTCCTTGGACGGCTCCCTTCTTGTCGGAAGGCGGAAAATAGGCTAAACTAAAGGAAATATATTGCGAAAGGATGATCCTCATGTCCGAAAAGACCGTTCTCTCCGAAAAGCACGGCCCCATCGCCATCGTCACCCTAAATCGGCCCAAGAACCTGAACGCCCTCTCTGCCGATTTGGTCAGCGAATGCCTCCTGGCTCTCCACACGCTGGAACATGATGATACGGTGCGGGTCGTCATCCTCACCGGCGCGGGGCGGGCCTTTTGCGCCGGCGGCGATTTAGGCTCTTTAGACGCGCTTTCCACCGCCGATGAACGCCGCCGCTTCATCGCCAAAGCGGCCGCCATCGTCAAACTCCTCGCCGCCATGTCAAAGCCCGTCATCGCCATGGTAAACGGGGTGGCCGCCGGGGCCGGATTCAATCTGGCCCTGGCCTGCGATCTCGCATATGCCGCCGAGGGCGTCCGCTTCATCCAGAGCTTTGCCAACGTAGGGCTCTCCCCCGATTGCGGCGGCTTCTATCTCCTTCCTAAAACCGTAGGCCTCGCCAAGGCGAAAGAGCTGATGTTCACCGCCCGCCCGGTAGATGCCGCCGAAGCGAAAGCCTTGGGCATCGTCAATGACGTCTATCCTCCGGAAGAACTGGAAAAACAGGTGATGGCAACAGCCGAAGCTATCGCCGCCAAAGCCCCCCTAGGCATCGCCATGACGAAGAAAGCCGTCAACAACTACGGTGCGACCTTGGAGGAAACCTTGACCTTTGAAGAAATGGCCTCCTCCATGCTCCTTGGCACCGAAGATTTCCGGGAAGGCGTCTGCGCTTTCAACGAAAAGCGCCCGCCCAAGTTCCAAGGAAAGTAACCGGCACCGTCACAATCGATTCCATAATAGAAGGCGTCTTTTGAAGAATCATTTCTCCAAAAGACGCCTTGTTCTGTTCCGTATACATAGCACAGGCCGCCGGCCAACGAAGAACGTTCCCTTTTCTTTGCTCACCTCACCGCGCTGTGTTCAGCACTGCCATAACGGCTGGCCAAACGTCCATAGTTTCATGGCCGCGCCGCCAGAAGGCGGCCCCCGCTAAGTCATAGCGGCTGACGAGAGCGGCCTTCTGGGCGAGGGAGCGGGCATCCTCCTGCCAGACGCGGCAGAGGCGATCCCCGGCGTGGTACTCAAAATAGTATTGGGCGGCGTCCGAAAGCCACGTCCGGCGCAGCTTTTTCTCTGTCAAAAGCCGTTGCGCTTCCGCCATGGTCAGTGTGCGCACCTTGACGAGCCGCCCCCCTTCTTCCTCCCAAAGGCGCATGTAGAGCGGCATGCCCAAGAGGAGTTTTGCCGAAGGTACTTCTTCAAGGGTAGCGGCAAGGCCTGCCTCCACCCAATCGAGAGAGGCGACAGACCCGGCGACGGAAGAAGACTGCCCGTGCTCGTCATAGGCCATCACCGCAAGATAGTCCGCCGCCCTGGCCAACGCCCCGCGATCATAGCACTGGGACCAGTTTTCCGAGCCGCCGGGGAAAGTCATATCCACCGAGAGAATGCGGCCTTGCCGATGGAGGGCAGCCGCCGTTTCCTCCACGAAGCGGGTCAGAGCGTCCCGATCCGCGAGATTAATATTCTCAAAATCGAGATTGATCCCGTCCAAATCATAGCTCTCCGCCGTCTTGATGAGATTCTCAACGGCGGCTTTCCGCCCGGCCTCGCTTCGCAAAAAATCTCCCGTAACTTCCGGATCAAAATCGGCGTTGGTCACGAGGGCCCAGACCTGATATCCCTTGGCATGGGCTTTGTCCACATAGCTTCGCGCCGGATCGGCTTTAGGCGCCGGCGCTATCCGCCCCGCCGCATCGGCGATCATGAACCAGCAGGGAGACACCACGGTGATACCAGGAATCGCAGGCTGCTCCGCCAGATTGATTTCCTTATCAAAAAAATTTTGCCAAACGAGACGTATGGGCCCCCCTTCTTTATCT
>CAJPQU010000150.1 GCA_905372875.1 uncultured Schwartzia sp.
AAAACTGCACCTTTTTTACGAATATGTGAAGGAACAGAGAGAAAGCGGTTTCTCCGTTCCCTGGAGCCTCTGGATAGAAGCACGGGGACAGTGAGAAAAGAGACAGCCATTTATATTTTTTAAAACAAATGTTTCACGTGAAACATTTTTGTCCCTATCATAAAAAAAGGGGACTATAAAAAATGCGGAGCCCTCGGACAGGCTCCGTATTTTTTATGGTGGAAGATGACAAATCAACACGATGGGTGCGTGCTTTGAAAAAACATGGTGGTCGCTGCGGCCACCGAGGGGCGTTCATTTCCCTGTGGTGGTCAGATCCTCCCAGTGGAGAATGGCATCGTAAAAGGCGCGATCCACATGGTGATGTTCAATGCCGCAGACGCTCAGTGTCGGGTAATCGGTTTTGAGACGGGCCAGAATGCGAGCGCTTCGCGCCGTGTCCACCGAGGACAGGGATTCGTCTAAAAAGGCCCAAGCCGGTTCCTGCACCCAGAGGCGCCCCAGCGCTAAGCGTTGCTGTTCACCGGGGGAGAGCACCATTGACCAGTCTTTTTCCACGGCGCGCTCGGAAAAGAGCGAAGATAATTCCACCGCGTCAAGAATGTAGGCGAGGCGCTCCGGCGGCAGTACCGACGCTTCCCCGGGGTAGGATAGAATATCGGCGATGGTGCCCAGGGGAAGATAAGGCTGCTGGGATAAGAAGAGCCGCTTGCCCTGGGGGAGGTGAAGGCGCCCTTCACCGTAGGGCCATATCCCCCGCAGGACGTAGAGGAGCGTGCTCTTCCCTACGCCGGACGGTCCTACAAGCGCCGTCCGTTCCCCGGCTTTCAGACGGGTGCACAGTCCTTGAACGAGGGGATGTCCATCGGGCAGAGTGACGGTCACGCCGTCTAATACCAAGTCGGCCGCCGCGTCCTCCGTAAAGACGAATTTTCCGGACGGAGACGGTTCGTCTAAAATCTCGCCGAACTGGGTGAGCCGGTCGACGGTGGCCCGCCACTCCGCCAATTTTGCGTAGTTCAGGACGAACCAGGAGAGGGAGACGTGGACGCCGTTAAAGGCCGTCACCGTCTGCATCATGTCCCCCATCTGGAAAGCGCCGGCGAAATATTTCGGCGCGGCCAAAAGGTAGGGGACGACGCCGGATATTTGCGCATAGCCAAAATTGAAATAGTTGAGCTGCCGCTTTTTCAGCATGGATTCCAGCCAGATCGTGTAAACGGCGGCAAATCTTTCCCGCAGGGACCGTTCTTCCCTGGCGTCGCCTTCGTAAGCGCCGATCTCTCTGGCGTATTCGCTCACCCGGACTAAGGCGCGGCGATAGTCTGCCTCCGACTGCTGGGTCTGGCGCTCAATGCGGATCAAGGGCCGTCCCACACGATCGATGAGATAGGTCCCCAGAAAGACGAAGGAGATCGCGATCCACAGGATGAAGCCGGGGATCACCGTGCCGTAGATGGTGTAGGATTCGGACAGATTCCACAGGATCACCGAAAAGGCGCCCAAGGAGCCGAAGGAGTCGACGAAATCGAAGATCATTGTGACCGTCAGCGAGGGAAAGAGCCGCAGATCCTCTGCGATGCGCTGATCGGGGTTGTCGATGTGAGGCAGAAAGGCTTCCCGGTAATACGCCTTGGAGGAAAACCATTTCTCCACATAATGGGTTGACAGCCAGCGCCGCCAGAGGAGAATGCCCCGCCCGCAGAGATATTTCTGGTTGGCGAACAGGAACATGCTCACCGCGGCCAGACCGAAGAGTAGGAAGAGCTGATAAAAGAATTCGTCGCCGTTTCGCTGCTCCAGCGCGTTGAAAAAATCCCGCGACCACGTGTTGAGCCGTACGGTCATGGAGACGTTGGCGATGTTGAACGCCATGGCGAGGGCTAAGAGGCCCCCGGCTTTCCAACGCTCTCCGCTGCGCCAAAAGGGGGAAGTAAGGCGCCACCAGCGCCGAAGAAAGGTGCGGATGATCTGTAGTTTCGCCATGGTTAAAATTTATGGATGTAGGAGAGCGTCCAGGTTCTGTCCTGTCCGGCAAATCCCGTGGGCGTTCCCCAGACCGGTTCGACGCTCGTCAAGTACTGTTTGTTGAAAAGGTTGCGCACGTGGAGCGACAGAGCGTCATTCCCACGGTTTAAGCGCAGAGAGGCGTCGAAGACGGTGGTGCCTCCCAGCGTGATCCGGTTGGATTCGTCGGGACGCGCCCCTAAATAACGCGCTCCCAGGCCGAAGGTCAGATCGCCGTCCTCGTATTTTTGGAGTACGGCATCGACGCGGAGCCCGAAAGCGTGGCGCGGGACTCCCTGGGGGCGAAGGCCGATCCGACGCGGGTTGGAATGCTTTGTGACGGCAGAATCCAGATAAGTGTAAGAACCTAAAAGGTAGAGCTTTTTATTGATGGCGGCGCGGTATTCCAGCTCCACGCCCTTGGAAGCGATTTCCCCGATGGCGGCGAAATAGCTGGTCGCCGGGACGGAGACATGCACGTTCTGCCGCCGTAGGTCAAAGACCGAGGCCGTGATCTGGGTCGAGGAATTTTTCGGGAGATATTTGACGCCAAACTCGAATTCCCGGCCCCGGGTGGGGGGGAGGAGCGCGCCGTTTTCATCAAGGGCTAGATCCGGCTCAAAGGAATTATGCCAGTGCCCGTAGAAATAGAAATCCCGCTTCGTGTCATACACCGCGCCGAACTGCCCCGTCCACGCGGATTCTCGTTCCCGCAGAGAATCGCGCTCGCTGTAAGCCTCGTAGAAACCGCGTCGAAGCCCACCGGTCAGCGTCCACCGGTCGAATTTTTCCTGATGAGTGACGTAGACGCCCGTCTCCCGGTTCCAATAGCGCAGTTCTCCCATGGGCAGGATGGTATCGGGATCAACCGGCGGTTTTTGCCGGCCGGCGACATAATCAGGAATATCCGCCGGATCCCATGGCGACAGCATACGCATGTTTTGATCGTCCAAGGTACGCTCGTAGTGCCAGTCGAAGCCGATGGCCGTATCACCGCCGCGGATTTTGCCGCCGTGGCGGAGGCGGAGGAATTGGTCTAAACCGTAGGCGGTGGCTTCGCTGTCGATCATGGCCCCGAACCGCGTAAACATGGGGCCACGCAGCACGCCCGTCGTCTGGTAGGATTTGATATCGCTGTGACGGTAGGAGCCTCGCTGATGGAAGCTGACCTTATCGCTGAAGGTGTGATCCAGTTCGTACATGGCACCGGTCTGGGACAACTCGTAGGTATCCCAGCCCTTGACGCCCACAAAATATTTGTCCGGCAGAATGCCGTAGAGGGGATCGGCGGGCAGTCGGCGGCGGGGCAGGTAGGCGTAGCCGTCGATGGTGTCCTCCTGGAAAAAAGTCTTCAAGGTGAACTTGGTCTTGGCGGAAAATTCTTTGGTGAAAGACGGAGCGAAATACAGGCGCTTTTGCTCCGTATGGTCGTAGAACAGCTCGTTCTCCCGCAGGATGCCCACCACGCGGCCATAGAACGTGCCGTCTTTGGTGACGCCGTTGGCGTCGAAGGCGGCCATCCGCGTCGCTTGAGATCCCGTCTGAAGCTGTGTCTCCACCCGATTTATGGGTCTGGGAGATTTGGTGGCGAGGTTGATGGTGCCGCCGCCTAAGCCGGTGCCGTAAAGGGTGGAGGCGGGACCCCGGAGAATTTCGACCTGTTCGACGCTGTAAAGTTCGGGGCTGAACAAATTGTCCGTCGTCGTGAAGGTCTTCATGCCGTCCACGACGAGGTTGCCGTGGGACACATCAAAACCACGGATCTTGCTCATGTTGTAGAGGTTGTCATCGCCCCGGGGGGAGACAGTGATCCCGGCGCTGTACTCCAAAGCGTCCGTCAGGCGATAGACCCCCAAGCGCTCGATCTCGTCGCTGTTTATGATGGTCAACGACGCCGGAATATCCTTTACCGGCTGCAGCGTTTTGCTCCCCGCCAGCGCCGTGTCTGACAGGCGCTCCCCGTAAACGTAAAAGGCGGGCATTTCATAGGCAGGCAGATTCTCCGCCGCAGGCTGTTCTGACGAAGGGTTTATTCCCTCGTGATAGGCGCTCCCTTCGGTACGGTCGGCCGTGGAAGTTTCTGTCTCGGCTTCGCTTTCCGGCATCGCGGACGCATCTTCGGTACAGGAGACAACGGAGAGCGCTAAGGCGAGCAGGAGGGACAAGCGACGTTTATTCATAGAAATCCTCCTTTTAAGATAACAATAATATTGATAATTAT
>CAJPQU010000151.1 GCA_905372875.1 uncultured Schwartzia sp.
GGCCATTGACAATGCAGCCCATGACCGCCACCCGAAGGGGGCGCTTGACCCCAGCTAACCGCGCCTCCACCTCCGCCGCGATCTTCGGGAGATCGATGGCGGTACGGCCGCAAGTGGGACAGGCGATCAGGGTCGGGCCGTATTCCCGCAGCCCCAAGGATTTCAATATCTCATTGGCCACCTTCACTTCCACCACCGGGTCGCCGGTGAGAGAGACGCGAATCGTATCGCCGATGCCTTCTGCTAAAAGAGCGCCGATGCCCACGGCAGATTTGATCATGCCGCTCTGGGGCGTTCCCGCCTCCGTGATGCCCAAATGAAGCGGGTAATCGACCCGCTCACTCATCAGCCGGTAAGCGGCCAAGGTAAGCGGCACGTCATGGGCTTTGAGGGAAATCTTGATGTCATGAAAGTCCTCGGCTTCCAAAAGGTGTACATGCTCCAGGGCTGATTCCACCAGCGCCTCCGCCGTGGGATGTCCGTATTTTTCCAAGAGCCTTTTGTCCAACGAACCGGCGTTGACCCCGATGCGGATGGGAATATGCGCCGCCTTGGCCGCCGCCGTCACCGCCCGCACGCGATCCGCACCGCCGATGTTGCCGGGGTTGAGGCGCAGCCCCGCGATGCCCTGCTCGATAGCGGTGAGGGCCAAGCGATAATCAAAATGAATGTCCGCCACCAGCGGAACTTCCACGGCGCGAAGGATCGTGCCCAAATTCTCCGCCGCCGCCATATCCGGTACGGCGAGGCGAACGATGTCGCATCCCGCTTCCGAGAGCGCCCGAATCTGCGACACGGTGGCCACCGTGTCCGTCGTCCGGGTATTCGTCATGGACTGCACGGGGATAGGAGCGCCGCCGCCGATGGGGATCGATCCGATATGAATTTGCCGCGTCTTTCGTCGTTCCATTGGTATTAGCTCCCAAGGAAGCACAGATAAACTGAGGTCCATCAGATTGGCGGGCTGAATTTATCAGTGCTTCCTAATTCCCAAAGAAAATTCTTACGATGTCGTTCTTCGTGGCGAAGAGCATCAGCATGACCAAGAGAGTGATGCCCGCCAGCTGAGTATATTGCAAAGCTTTCGGCCCCAAAGGTTTCCCCCGGAGTTTTTCTAAAACGAGATGCAGGAGATGGCCCCCGTCGAGGGCCGGTACCGGCAGAAGATTGAGAATACCTAAATTCAGGCTCAAAAGCGCCGCGAAATTTAAGAGCGCGGCAAAGCCGATCTGCGCCACCTCCCCGGCCATCTGCGCCACCCCCAGGGGCCCAGCCAATTCCGCCTTCGCGCTGCCGGTGATCATGGCCCAGAGCCCTTCCACCATCTTGTAGATGACGTACCCCGTCTTGTAGCAGGCCAGCCCGATGGCCTCAAAAAAGCCCGGCTGCCGAAAATCTGACGAACTGGTGATCCCCACCAAAAGGCGCTCGGCATTCTTATCGTAAATGGGGATCAGCGTCGTCGTCTGCGGTACGCCGTCGCGGCGAAACTCCACTTTGATGGGGCGCTCCCCCTCTTGAAGAATGATATTGACAATATCCTCCCACTTTTCCGTCGCCTGGCTGTTCATCCGCTCAATGACATCGCCCTTTTTAAGGCCGGCGGCGGCCGCCGGTTTATCCGGAAGAATATCCCCCAGCTCGGGGCGATCCGACGGCGTACTGACCCCTACAGCAAGGAACAGGCCGAAGAAAATCACCACCGGCAGGATGAAATTCATCAGCGGCCCGGCCACGATAACCAGCATCCGCTTCCACACCGGTTTCGTACAGTAGCCACGATCGCCAGCGTCATTCTCCTCGGGATCCATACCGGCGATGTCGTTGAAGCCTCCCAAGGGAACGGCGCGGATCGAATACACCGTCTCCCCATAAGTATAACTGTAAAGGCGCGGACCAAAGCCGATGGCAAACTCATCCACCCGCATCCCCGTGGCCTTCGCCATCAGAAAATGGCCTAACTCATGGAAAAGCACCAACATGCCAAAAACAAAAATCGAAGCCAACACCGTCAGTAACATACGTTCCCCCTATTTCCGTACCGCGATCAACTGCCGTGCATACTGCCGCGCCCAAGCGTCCTCTTCCTGCAAGACCTCAAAAGTAGCCGCCCGCCGGACGGGACGGGCAGCCAACGTTTTTTCTATAATATGGTAGATATCTAAAAATCTGATGAAACCATCTAAAAACGCCTCCACCGCGATCTCATTGGCCGCGTTCATAACGCAGGGGGCCGTTCCTCCAGTGCGCCCCGCCTCGGCGGCAATCTCCAGCCCCCGAAAAGTTTCGGCATCCGGCGGTTCAAAGGTCAGTGCCCCCAGACGGGAAAAATCCAAACGCGGAAAATCCGACGCCACTCGATCCGGATACGTCAGCGCGTACTGAATAGGCAGACGCATATCCGGCAGCCCTAATTGCGCCATCACCGCCCCGTCGCGAAACGATACCAAAGAATGAACGATGCTCTGGGGATGTACTACGACTTCGATCTTATCATAAGGCATATCATAGAGCCAATGCGCCTCGATGACCTCCAGCCCCTTGTTGATGAGGGTCGCCGAATCCACCGTGATCTTCTTCCCCATGGCCCAAGTGGGATGGTTCAGGCAGTCCGCCAAGGAAACCGCCGCCAAGTCCGCCAGTTTCTTCCCACGAAAAGGCCCTCCCGAAGCAGTAAGAATGAGGCGTTCCACGGCTTCTCGCTTTTCCCCTTGCAGGCACTGAAAAAGGGCGCAATGCTCACTGTCCACCGGCAGGATCGCCACGCCGTGCGCCTTGGCCGCATTCATGACCAGTTCTCCGGCCACAACCAGCGTCTCCTTATTGGCCAGGGCAATGTCTTTCCCGGCTTCAATGGCTGCCAAGGTAGGAGCCAGCCCCGCAAATCCCATCAGCGAAGTCACCACGGTATCGGCGGTAGGAAGCACTGCCGCCGCCAAAAGCCCCTCCGCCCCGCTCAAAATCTCCGTCGCGCCGTGGTAACGAGCGCGAAGCCGCACCGCCGCCGCCTCGTCGGTCAAAACCGCTATTGCCGGAGAAAATTCCCGGATCTGTTCTTCGATCTGGCCGTCGCTCTTGTGGGCCGCCAAAGCTGTGACACGAAACCTTTCGGGATGGGCACGCACCACATCGAGGGTCTGGGTGCCGATGGAACCGGTGGAGCCTAAAATCGCCAAACTTTTCATGCCATTCTCCTATTATCCGCGTATCCTTAATTTATCAGCAAAAGCGAAATAAACCACGAAACATAATGCACGAAAGGGACCACAAACATCACGCTGTCAAAGCGATCCAGCACACCGCCGTGGCCGGGGATGAGGACGCCAGAGTCCTTGATGCCCGTATAGCGCTTGATGGCCGATTCTACTAAATCCCCCACCGTGGCCAAGAGCGCGATAGCGACGCCCAAGGCGGCCATGGGTAAGGTCGGCCAAGAAAGTACCGCCCCCAGCGCCGCCACGGTCGCCGCCGTGCCGACAAGGCCGCCCACGAACCCCTCGATGCTCTTCTTCGGACTGATGGCCTCGCAGAGCCGATGACGTCCCCACGTAATGCCGGTGAAATAGGCGAAGGTATCGCTGGCCCACGTCCCGATGAGTGCCACCCAAAGCCAGACACAGCCCATCTCCATTTTCCCGAGAGGTGTATCCATCGACCAAGGAAAAAACGGCATCCGAAGAAAAATCAGATGGGCCAGCGTAAAGCCCACGTAGACGATCCCGGCGACCGACAGCGCCGCCTGCGGCACCGAAAACGAACGATGGCGAAACACTGCCAGAGACAGCACCCAGAGGATGGCCGACAGCGCCGCCGCGCAGAAAAGATCCACTTGCGCTGTACACGCCGCGCCGCCCATGAGGAGCATGGCTGCCATGCCGCTCACATACGCCAAAGGCTGTCCCATGTGAGCGAACGCCTTGGCGTACTCATGCCAGCCGATCATCATCAGCACGATCGCTGCCGCGCAAAAAACAGCGCCGCCGGTCTGAATGACCGCTGCCGCTAAGGCGATGCCGACAATCCCCGAAAGAATGCGAGTAAGCAAAGGGGCTCTCCTCCTGTCGTCTATTGATTCTCCAACCCGCCGAACCGGCGTTGACGGCCGCCAAAATCTTGCAGTGCCGCCACGAAATCCGCAGGCGTGAAATCCGGCCAATTCGTTTCCGTAAACCAAAAC